>CAKKQI010000474.1 GCA_919901895.1 Candidatus Brocadiaceae bacterium
CTTGATTTTGCCTATAGCCTTGAAGGAACCGGCCGGTTCCGCGTAAACGTCTTTTAGGAACGCGGCCAGGTTGCCCTGGCCGTTCGCCGGGTTAATACCGAAATACCTTCTTTTGAAAAATTAAACCTCCCCCCTGTCCTATACCAGATTGCCTCATTAAAACAGGGACTGGTCATTATTTACGGCGCCACCGGTTCAGGTAAATCAACCACCCTGGCTTCAATTATCCAGCATATTAACGAAAACCGTAAATGCCACATTATTACCATTGAAGACCCAATTGAGTACCTTTTTACCGACAATAAATCGTTTGTTAACCAACGTGAAATCGGAATTGACGTTGATTCCTTCAGGACGGCCTTAAAATATGTGGTGCGCCAGAATCCGGATGTTATCCTGATTGGCGAAATGCGTGACGGGGAAAGCGTGGAAGCCGGCTTGATGGCGGCCGAAACCGGACATCTGGTTTTAGGCACGATTCATGCTTCAAGCGCCGCCCAGACCCTTTCACGAATACTTGATTTTTTCCCGGCCGAACGCCAGGATCTTATCAGGCAAACCCTGGTTTTTAACCTTAAAGGCATTATCTGCCAGAAACTCGTTCCCTCATCAAAAAAAGAACTCGGGGTTGTCCCAACCGTGGAAATTATGCTCACTAATCCGTCCATCCAAAAATTAATCCAGATGAAAGAAGACAAAAAAATTACTGAAGTGATGCGCTCAGCCACGGATGAGGGAATGCAGGATTTTAACCTGTCACTCCTGCAACTCATTAAAAAAGGACTCACGACTAAAGAAATCGCTCTGGAATACTCTCCTAATCCGGAACAACTTAAGATGCACCTGCAAGGAATTTTCCTGTCGGAAGAACGTAAAATTATCGGGTAAAACTTCTTATCATTATGCTATGTGTCTCTCTCATCCCGCATTCTCTTACCGAATTAAAAAGCCAATTAAGAAAAGCCGCCCGTCTCAGTTTCTTGATTGAATTAAGAGCTGACCGATTACCGATTACCCATCCTAACCGATTACCGGTCTTAAAAAACCGGCCAATCATTTTCACCTGCCGCCCGCGCTGGGCCGGCGGATTTTTCAAGGGAAGCGAAACAGCCCGAATTCAATTGCTTCAATCCGCCATTGATTCCAACCGTTTTGATTACGTGGATGTCGAATATGGAATATTCAAGCGGCTGAAGCGTCCCGTCAGCGGAAAAACAAGAATTATTCTTTCCGATCACAATTTCAAAAAAACACCTAATAATCTCAACCAGATTTACCAAAAGTTAAGCCGTTTAAAACCTGACGTGATTAAAATTGTCACAATGGCCCGGGATATCAGTGACAATCTCAAAATCTTTAAATTACATAAATATACCAATCGCGGCATCCCGTTGATTGCTTTTTGTATGGGGGAAGACGGTCTCATCAGCCGGGTTTTATACAAAAAGTTCGGGTTCTGGATAATGTATGCTCCTCTGGAGTTTAAAGATGCCACCGGACCGGGACAAATACCGTATTTTGATTTAAAACATTTATACCGGGCCGATCGCTTAAACAAACAGACCAAAATTTACGGGTTGATCGGCCAGCCGGTTGCCCACTCACTCAGCCCTTTATTTTTCAACCATATTTTCAAACAGAAAAAAATCAATGCGGTTTATTTACCCTTTCGGTTTAAAAATCTGAAATCATTCAAATCATTTAACGATTTTCTTGATGTCCTGGGATACAGCGTAACAGCCCCTTACAAAACTTCCATTATGCGTTATCTTAACCATCTTACCCCCCTGGCCCGCCGGATCGGCGCCGTTAATACCATTTACCCCGATAAAATCGGGGTTTACCGAAAAGGCCCCGGGCCAACAAACCTGATTGGTACGAACACAGATGCCTGGGGTGCCTGGCAGGCCCTGGAACAAGCGTTCCGCTCTTATCAGACTGGTTATGATTATCGGGACAAAACCGCCTTGATTATCGGTGCGGGTGGAGCAGCCCGGGCCATTGCTTTTTGGTTACGACTGTCCGGAATGCGTCTTATTTTTGTCAACCGCCATTATCTAAAAGCAAAAAAAAATGCCCTCGATTTTAAAGCAGAGGCGATTAAGTTTTCCTCATTGCCCGGATACAAAGAACCGGTTGACCTGATCATTAACGCGACTCCGCTGGGTACCTGGCCGCGCACCAATATCACTCCCCTGCCTAAAAAATTCTTTAAGCCGGGAATGATTGTCTTTGACGCGATTTACAATCCACCGGAAACGCGTTTCTTGCGTGAAGCAAAAGAAAAAGGTTGTCTAACCGTCAGCGGGCTGGGCATGTTTTTATACCAGGCTGATGCCCAGTTAAAATTGTTTTTACCATAATTTTTAATTTTACGATTGACATAATCATTTCATATGATAAAATTAAGATAAAATTATTTCAGGAAGGCGAAAAGAAATGGCCATCCCGACGAAAACTAAAAGAGCAGGCCGCTTTAATCTTCGCCTGCTCCTTCTCGCTTCCATTTTTATCTTGCTCACCGGCCGATTAATCCTGCCGAGCCATGCGGCGGATGAAAAACCAGCCAATAGTTCGGCAAACTCACGGTCAGCCGATCCGGTTGAGGCAATGAAACAGGCCGATGAATTATTGAAGCAGGAAAAATGGAAAGAAGCCTGGCAACTTTATAAACAGTTATTGAAAGACCATTCCAAAAATAAAGAAATCAGCCCCAGGGTAAAAAACATTGAACAGAACATCAAAACCTGTGAAAAAAAACTGGGTATCATTACGGACGTCGTCAATCTCTTTAACGCCACGGCCAGTTCTAAAAAGAAATACGGCTCGGATTATCTTTATCTTACTTACCAGTTCACCGATGAAAAAGAACTGGAAGATTTTAAATTTCTGGAAGATGAACTAACGCTGAAAAACGGTAAGTTACAGATAAATTGCGAGACCAACGATACCACGATGATACCCCTGAAAGACGCGGTCTTTAAAGATTATTTAACACTGGAATTTAACGCGGAAATTTCTTTCCCTAAAACGGCCGTTAACGGCATAACATTTTTTGATGTGAATAAAGATACCGGTTACTTTTTCAGTTTAAATTCGGAATTTATCAGTACCCAGCGGGTTAACTTGATTGCTACCCTCACCGGCAAAGGCGGCTTTAATGATGTTAGATTATTATCTTCTAAAACCAGCCCTAAAATTGAACCGGGCAAAAAATATCTGGTGAAACTTACCAGCGAGAAAGGAAAACATTGTCTTTATATTGATAAAACGCTGATTAAGGAGGTATCTAATCAGGATATTACCTCCGGCGCAATCGGGTTGGGCTGTTCCGACGGCTCGGTTTTAATCAGTAATTTGAAAATAGAAGGCCTGCTTGACCCTCAATGGGTCAGGAAAACTCTCTCCGCCGCTAATACGTTAACTTTACTTAAAGATGATAAAGATTTCAAACAATCAGTGGAATCGCCGGCGATTATCCTTGAAATGCCTAAAATAACTGTGACCCAGTTCAAATCGCTTCCCGAATCAGCTCAGGTTAATTTCACTGAAAGCATCAGGTTAATGCAGGGATTATCTCTCAGTTTATCCACTAAAGAATTCCAAAAAAACCTGGAACGGTGTACTAAAAAATTCAGCGAGATCATCAGTCTGGCCCCTCAATTTGCCGCGGCCTATTATCTGCGCGCCTCCTGTTATGCGCTCTCTCTTGATAATGAAAACTGCCTGGCTGATTTAAACCAGGCTATTACACTTGATCCGGGATTCCGTGAGGCGTACCGGAAACGCGGCGATATTTACCGCGATCAGTTTGAACTGGATGAAGCGATGAATAACTATGAACAAGCCCTTAGTCTTGATAATAAGTATTCCTCGGGCTATGCCAGCCGCGGATATTTACATTTTATGCTGGGTGAGGAAAATAAGGCCCTGGATGACCTGAATAAAGCGGTTGACTTAAACCAGGAAAATAAAGAAGCCCAGATGCTTAAGAAAAATGTAAAACACGTCCTTCAGGGCCCAACCTGGCTGCAAACCTATACCAAGGAAACCAGGCACTATCTCGTTAAAAGCAATATCAGCCAGCAAAAATGCAATAATTATGCGGCTTTCCTGCAAGCCATCCGCCAGTATTATGTCAATGCTTTTGGAATAAGTGATAATCAGAAGATAAAAAAACGGGTCGCCCTTATTTTTGACACGGAAACTGATTACCAAACCTATGCCCTGTTAAGCACTGATAGTTCCGTTGAATCGACTCTGGGCTATTATCACCCTCATTACCGCCAGTTGCTTTTATTTGAACCGCTTAATCAAGAAAAAGAAACCTTAAAAGTAATGTACCATGAAGCCTTTCATATGTTCCTGCACGAGATCGTCAACAATGTTGAAAATATACCAATCTGGTTAAATGAAGGGATGGCTGAATATTTCGGCGGTTCGGAAATAAGCACCGCCGACGGCCACACGTCGGTAAAAACAGGGCTGGTTCACGAAGGCAGATTATCAAATCTTTTATTAGGTTTAGAAATGAATAAAGTGGTTCCGTTTGAAAAAATCATGAACGAAACGAAAATGGATTTTTACGGACCTGATGCCGCGTTCCGTTACGCCCAGGCCTGGTCAATGGTTCATTTTTTCGTACACTATAAGAACGGTCTTTATCAGAACGGATTAAAAAGTTATTTTAACCACCTCAAAAAAGGCAAATCGCCCGGCGCCGCCTTTCAGGAAACTTTCGGAAAACAAAACCTGGGTGAAATGGAAAAAGAATGGCGGCGGTATGTGGAAAATCTGAAGACGAAAAAATAATAACCGAGTTTATTTCTTTCCCTCGCCGGTAATATTTAGTTTTTTAGTTTCCCCTGAGACATCTTTTTTCCCGGTATCTTCGGCCGCCTCTGGTTCTGATACTTGGTCCGCCCGCCCGGCCTGCGGTTTAACTTCAACCGGTTGAGATTCCATCTCGTCCTGATCAATAAAATCAAAAGAATCTTTAATCAGGTCAAAAGACTCCTGGGCGTTGAGGTAATCTGTCTTGGTCGTCCAGAGCACCACCTGGAATTTTTGCCCGTTATCATCAAAAAGATAATAAATAAACCGGAATTCCGTACTGTTAATTTTTATTTCAAACTCAACCCGCAACGCTTCGTTATTGTTTACGGTTGTTTTATGCTTGGAAATCGTCAGCACTTCCTTAATATTTTTGTCTTCCACCGGTTTAATCAAATTGAAATAATCTTCCAGGGTCAGTCCCGTCAATTTATCAACGATGACCATAGCGAAATATTTTTTTAATTTATCTTCTATCACAACGACAGCATCGGAATTATATTTTGCCGCCTGGGAGCCGGTCAGGATTTTCCATTCTTCACCCGGCTGTTCAATTTTAAAATTATACGGTTTGTTGAAGTAAATATTTCCCTTAATAGTTTCATCTTCCAGGAGGTCGCTCCGGGAAATCTTGAACTGCGGCAATTTAGCCCCGCACCTGGGACAATACTCCCACCAACCCGAATAAACCTCCTGAGAACATTGCCGGCACTCGGGAATGTCATTATTAGCCGGGGCCATTCCCCCGAAAAAGAATATGATGAGAAAAAGCGGGATTATGATCTTGTTTAAAAACATAAGGATTTGAACAAACCAGAATGGCGCAGCGGGACTACGCCTCTGCGACACGTTAATTTAAATGTTGTCATTCCGTGCTTGACACGGAATCCAGACCTAATTAATACTGGATTCCTGCTGGAGTTTATCCCGCACTTTGATGCGGGACAGGAATGACACTCATAAATTGAATTATCCATGAGCACTCCTCTTGTTTTAATCGCTAATAATTATCTCGGTATCTTCCGGGATAAGGTCATAAAGTTCTTCCACATCACGGTTATACATCCGGACACAACCGTTGGTCACGGCCTGGCCGATTGATTTAGGGTCGGTTGTTCCATGGATTCCAAACCGCGGGTTTTCCCGGAAACTCATCCATCTGGTTCCCAAGACATTCCGCGAGTCGCCGTAGGGAATTACTTCTGTGCCTTTTTCATCACGTTTGGTCAACGGCGGATAAGATGTTTTACAGGTAATATGAAAAGTACCGACCGGCGTGGGGTTTTCCTTGGGATGCCCCACCGCGATAGAATATTCCTTAATAAAATCACCGTTAAAATACAACTTCATGGTAAAATTAGTCTTGGATACTTCCAGATGTGATTTGCCGGTAATAATTTTTATTTTATCCTTCCAGTTTATAAGGACATTAGGGGTAAACAAG
>CAKKQI010000475.1 GCA_919901895.1 Candidatus Brocadiaceae bacterium
CTCGCAAGGCTCATAACCTTGAGGTCGTGGGTTCAAATCCCACCCCCGCTATTTCACCTTTTAACCAAATAAACCCCCACCTTTTTTAAACGGAAAACCGTGGGTTCACTCGCCATTGACGGCGAGTGTCCGCTGAAATAGCGGACAAATCCCACCCCCGCTACCATAAAAATAAAGGCGAGAGAGTTAATTCACTCGCCTTTTTTGTTTTCAAAGAATACTTGAAGCATCTTAACAAAACATTTTATCCTGCGCGCCGGACGTGCTCAGGTAATTTTGCAATTTTCGTTTTTTAATTTGCAATTCAAATTAGCAAACGAAGTGAGCCTAACTTGAACTTATCTTTTAAAGACACATAAAGGGATTTAAACACCCGGTAACGTTGATTATATATTTTGACGTTTTCAGGATTTGGTTTAAGGCGACTGGTAATTTTAATGGACTTTCGGCAGGCCTGATAAATATCCTGATAAACGCCGGTCCCGACGCCCGCGAGCAAGGCCACACCATAGGCCGCTCCTTCAGCCGGCTCCACCGTTATAATCTCATAATTAATAACATCAGCCAGAATTTGCAACCAGATTTTTGACCGCGCTCCTCCGCCGGAAACGCGCACCTCATTTATTAAAATACCCATGTCCTTGATAATCTCCAGTGAGTCACGTAATCCGAAACAAACCCCCTCCAGAACGGACCGCGTCAGATGCGCCTTAGTATGTTTTAACGTCAGCCCGAAAAATACTCCCCGGGCATCAGGGTCGGCATGCGGAGTCCGTTCACCACAGAGATACGGTAAAAACACTAAACCTTCAGAACCGGGCGGAATACTTTTGGTATTATTAATTAAAATTTCATAAGGGTCCACCGCTCGTTTTTTTGCCAGAGTTATTTCTTCCTGTCCGAGATTATTCCTGAACCATTGCAACGAGCCGCCGGCCGCTAACATCACCCCCATTACGTGCCATTTCCCTGGAACTGCATGGCAAAAAGTATGTAAACGCCCCCGCGGGTCATATAGAGGTTTATCGCTAAAGGCAAAAACAACACCTGATGTGCCGATGGTAATAGAAATAATACCCATCTTAACGATGCCTGTTCCAACCGCCTGGGCGGCCTGGTCGCCACCGCCCCCAACCACCGGCATTCCGGCTTTTAAACCAGTGAGTTTGGCAACCGCCCCGGTAATTTCCCCGGTGATCTCAGATGATTCCGAACAGGCGGGTAACCATTCTAACGGAATATCCAATTTTTTAAGTAGTTCCTTTGACCAGCCCCGGTTTTTGACATCTAAAAACAACGTCCCTGAAGCATCGGAAACTTCAGTTGCAAAAGTATTGGTCAGCCGAAAACGGATATAATCCTTGGGCAGAAGAATCCGGCGGATTTTTTTATACAGGGCCGGTTCGTTATCCCGGACCCATAAAACCTTTCCGGCGGTAAACCCGGTCAAAGCCGGGTTAGCGACTAATTTGATTAATTTTTTAGCGCCGATTTTGGCCGTAATATCTTCACACTGTTTAGTGGTCCGCTGGTCGCACCATAAAATACAGGGCCGCAGGACCCGGTTATTTTTATCCAGAAAAACCGAGCCGTGCATCTGGCCCGAAAGCCCGATACCGGCAATATCGGCGGGATTAATTTTGGTTAGAATTTCTTTAAGTGATGCAACGGTCGCCTGCCACCAATCTTCCGGGTTCTGTTCAGCCCAACCGGGTTTGGGGGTCTGAAGCGGATATTCTTTGATGGATTTAGCCACCACGGCGCCCTTCTGATTAATCAGGATTGTTTTAACGCCGGTGGTACCAATGTCAATGCCGATAAGATACTTCATGATAAATTTTTTTCAAAATTTTACGTATCATTTTATCATTACTATTGAGTCTGTTGCACAAACCCCTGTTTCAACTGTAGCGTCGACTCGTCCTTTGGCGAGCGCAGTCCCGCCTTAGGCGGACTACGCAAGCCCAGCCGCTACGTCAATTCATTTTGTTAGACGCTCTAAATTCCAACTACTTTTGGGACTTATATTTTTGATAGACCCGGTCAACAAATTTCTTATCCAATCCCAGCGCTTCGTAAACAATTTCATAACAACCGACCGCATCTTTTTTCTGCTGGGCTTGGTTCAAGGCATTCAGATTGATTTTGTCAACTAAACTTCCCATAAATTCCCAGTGCAGGACGCTTCTTTTAACAGCGGCCACCGGGTCTTCGGTATAAGGGAACAAATCAAACCCGACCCGTTCACCGTTTTGGCCGTAATTTGTCCGGCGTAATTCAACACACAAGGCCAGCGTTTCCATAAAATTTAAAGCGCCGACCATATTATCATCATCAAAAAGCCCCCAACCGCTGTTACCGTGATGATGCCCGAGCAGGTTTTCTTTAGCCAGCAAAGCCGCGTATTCGGCCAGATGTTCCCCATTCATAATCAGGTGCTGCCAGTCCATATTGATTTTAAGATTAGCCGTATCCGTACCCATTTCTTTTAGTTTATTGATAACGAAAATCGTCATTCCGATATTACGCATTAAAATCTTCATCGCCGGTTCGCTGTTTTTGTGTTCCAGGAGAACCGTTACTTTTTTAGTATTGGCGTATTCCACGCATTTTTGAATCGCTTCAATAAAATGTTCCCAGACGG
>CAKKQI010000476.1 GCA_919901895.1 Candidatus Brocadiaceae bacterium
GCAATTCAACCATAGTTACTCCGGCTAATTTTGCGGCCTGCAACTGGTCTCGTTCCGGGTCAATAAAAACAGAAACCAGAATATTATTTTTTTGGAATAATTTAGTGAATTCTTCCACTTTTTTACGGTTTTTTACAATATCTAATCCGCCTTCGGTCGTGATTTCTTCCCGTTTTTCCGGGACAAAAGTGACCTGGTCCGGTTTTACGGCTAGGGCAATCCGGGCGATTTCTTCAGACAGGGCCATTTCCAGATTAAGTTTAAGATGAACCGCTTCGCGCAGAACTTTTAAATCGCGGTCCTGGATATGGCGCCGGTCTTCACGCAAATGGACGACAATACTATCCGCTCCGCCGACTTCAGCCAGAATCGCGGCCGTGACCGGGTCCGGTTCGGTGGTTCGCCGGGCCTGGCGGAGCGTGGCAATATGGTCAACATTAACGCCAAGTTTCATAGAAATTATATTATACTATAATCTCTAACGGGGTCAAATAAAAATATTAATCATTATTGCCTTGACCTAATAATACCGATGAATATAGAGACTTATAGAGACTGCAGGCAAATTGTTTTAATATTGACCGGATTTTAAGCAAAAAATATCCTAAAAATGATTGCTTTCAGCGTTTTTTATGCTAATATGCCCTGTATTGACATGTTTTTTTTGCTCTAAATGGCTAAAGTGTTACATAATTACTAAACGTAATAAATATGCGATACGAAATTGAAATACGAAAACGAGCCGAAAATGATTTGATTTCTATTCAAAAGTCAGATGCTCAACGCATTGCAGACGCAATTTTCCAATTGAAAAATGGATTTATTGGTGATATAAAAAAAATGTCCCATTTTTATCCAGAGTATCGTCTCCGGGTCGGAAATTGGCGGATACTTTTCGAAGTATCTAAAAATAAGATTATTATTTACCGAATTCTTCATAGAAAGGAGGCGTACAGATAGATTTATGAAAACTCAAATAATTGAAAAATATGGAAAGAAAGAATTTGCTGTGATTCCTTACAAAGATTTCCTCCGGATACAAGAAAAGTTGGAAGATTATCACGATCTTCGGGATCTTCGCAAAGCAAAGATCGATCCTAAAAATCAACAGGGGCGATCATTTGATGTCGTTGCCACAGAATTAGGATTAATAAAAAAGAAAGCCTGACTAATTAATCCAGCGGACGGTAAAAACGCCACCGCCGAATTTTGTCGTTATGCTAAAATAAAGGAAATGATATGTTCGGTTTCTTGAAATCAAATCCTTTCTACAAGAATAAAACACGTGAGGAATTTATTGAATGGTTTTCAAAAGCAAAAAACTGGAATAAATTAAATTTAAAAATCATAAATGCCATTATCGATAAATTCATTTCTGATTCTTTCGCTTTCGAAGTTTTTGTTCATACCTCAGAAAATTGCAATTTAATTTCCAATAATTTTATTCCCTTAACCCAAAAAGTTCCCTTAAGCCAAGAGTCGGATGATTATGTGGATGTTTTACTTTCCAGTTTCGCGTTAACTCTTTACTATACAGGCGTGCTATTTCGAGATCAATTTATAGAAAAAATGAATGCTGGCGAAACAGAAATTAAAGAATTATCAAGACTACTTAATTTGTCGCAAGATTCATTTGAGTCCGCATTAAAACTAAATGAATTTTTATTTGGTGCATATGGGTCATTAGCATTTCTAAGAGGTTTATTAAATAAAGATGAAGAAGGACTTGAATATTGCAAAAAGGGTATAGAAAAAATGAAGAAATTAGAATCTATAGATCAAGATAAACTTACAGATATGCAACGTGTAAGTCTTAATGATGTTAATTTTTTCAATAAATCAATAATAGAGATTGAAGGAAATTTAAAAGCACTACGGAAAAATAGAAAGGAAGAAAGGGGTAGATGAAGGAGTTCCTTTTTTTGATGACATCGTTTTTCGGTTCTCTCTGCTTTCTTGGCTGCCATACTATTGCGAGTTATGTGGCTGATCCCAGGCAGCTCATAAGTACGAGACCACTTATAATGACCAAGCGTCCGTGGCTTGGTAATGCGGCAGGTTTTCTGAGTTTCATAGTTTTCTTATCGGTTATTCTTAATGGATGGTTGATCTGGCGCTGGATGGGTATGGTTTTATTACCTTGTTTTTGGTTTATTGTGACGAACCCGTTTGTAACACGCAGCACTTTTTTTAATGATCCTTTTAATGATCCTAATATCCGTAATAATCCTGAGAGTTGGGAGACAATTGATTTCCGTACCTCATCCTTTAAGATGTTCACGTCCAATCCATTCGTTCAGGTTGCTATCGGAACTTCTATGCTGATACTGATTACTCTTATTAATGGGGTTCTAATGTAACAAAGTAGGTGGTGATGTCTGTAAAAAAAATAGGGATAGCGACTATTTAAAAAGCAGGGGGATCAAGGTCTAACAAGCAGATGGACATGAACGAGCGCCACCGGACACTTTTTAATCTGACGATGTTTCTTGGAAATTATGGTCACCTAAATAGTTGCTCCTACATACATAGTGGATTGTTACATAAATTATGGCCATCGTCCGGCTTGACCGGATGATATAGAAAGAACCCTGCCTCACGTATGGTGCCGGGCGCCCCGCTCTGGATTTTCCGAACAAGTCGGACAATGACAAACTGATGTATCAAAACTAATGTAACAGTCCACTAGAATTGAGGTGCTAAAAATTTGATACAGTCTCTCTATTAATCATTATTGCATTGACATAATAATACCGATGAATATAATACGCCGAGACAACATACTTTTTGAATCTAAGGTATACCCCCCGATGTTACATCGGGGGACAGGTCGGCATTGCCTTTTTCCGCCATAGGACGGATCCCGACGAAACGGCAGTGCCACGCCATGCCGGCATGGCATGGGAGTCCCGACCTAATCGGGACGAATGTCGGGAAACATTTCCCGATGGTATCGGGATCAGTCCTACGGCTGAAATAATAAAATTTAATCGTAACGGCCTATAATTTAATGAAACGAATAACCATAGTTACTATTATTCTGCTGACTGCTTCCATTGTTTTCTGGGGTCTGGGGATTTATTATCACTTTAAGATTCATCAGGTCAAACGGCAGATGGAAACGATGCGGCTGGAGATTGAAGCACGTCACCGGACTTATGTTAAGGAAACGGTTCAGGAAATGGCGCGCCTGCGGTCTTTGACGGATGAATTAAATACCCAGTTATTATTGCTGAACCGGAAAATGGAATCATCGTCTTCCCGCTCGTCCTCCGCCTTAAACGGTTCGCCTAAGGCAGAGTCTAATGCCGTGGTTTTTACCTTTGATGACGGGCCGTTCCGCACTTACGAACCCGGTAATGCAGTTGAACATACCGAAATTATTCTTAATATCCTTAAAAAAGAAAATATTAAGGCCACTTTTTTTGTATTAGGGAGCCAGTTTGATTCGGAGATTGTTGGGGCGGGCGAGACTTATCAGCAGTATCAAAAATGGCTTAAACGGATAGTTGCGGAAGGCCATACGATTGCGGTGCATGATTACCGGCATATTCCTTATTCCAAACAGAATCGGTTACAACTGGTGCAGTCGCTGGATTATACCCGGCGCCGGATAAAGGAAATCATCGGCCAGGAGGCATCGGTTTATGTCAGAAGTCCGGGCGGCCGCCTCAGTCCGGAGTCGGAAAATTATCTCAAAACAAAAGGTTATAAACACGTTCACTGGAATCTTAACGGTGAAGTG
>CAKKQI010000477.1 GCA_919901895.1 Candidatus Brocadiaceae bacterium
AGGGCAGAATCATTCCCAAGATAATTTCCGTCACCAGAAACATATTGCGGAATGGACCATCCAAAAGTAGGCTGGCCGCGATATTATTCTCGGGTGTTGAGTAATAAAGAAGCAGGACATCCGAGAAGGCGATAAAAAGGTCAATCGCAATAAACACCGCCAACAGTTTACCTAATTCCCAGATAACTTTATCTTCCACTTTCTGAAAGAATCTGTTAATCAGTGTGCTATTAGCAAACACCTTCTCTTTGATTACGGCAAGAATAATCAGTAGCGCTGTGCCTGAGACCATTGCTGAAATCAGGAAGTAAACCGGCATCAGCGGCGTGTTCCAGAGGGCGATCCCTTTAGCCAACGCCAGAATAAAACCGGTGTAGCCGTGTACGGCAATCGCCAACGGGATACCGATGCTGCCGAAGGTCTTAATCTTTGCTTTGTTATCTTTGTAGATAAAGAAAAGATAGATCAAACAGTTTATCGGATAAAGTGTCAGCAGAATTGTGCCCCAGGTTACCGGCGAGCGAAAGTTAAACATATAAAAGAGGTGCACAAATCGCATCGGCTGTAACAGGTCAATCACAAGAAAAATCGGCGCAATAATCAGTACCAGCGGTGCAATGACGGCGCCGATCCGTCCGATCGCCTTAAATCGTTCCATTCCGAAGACATAGGCCATCGTGGAGATAATAAACGAGGCCGCGCTTACGCCGGTCAGGTAAAAATAAAAGGCAATGTTCTTCTCCAGATAAATCTCGTGCGGTGCATTGTAAATCACTCTGGTTAATTCGTCCATTTCTATCCTCACTTTCTTTCCCGCCGAATGGCGGGATTGGACCTCAATTTTATAACGGGGTCTTTAATTACCTTATAACGAACCGACTTTATTAATATTATCTTTCAATTTATAGTTATAGGTCCGGTCTGCGCCGCATTTATCCTTTAAAACGCTGGAAACATCGGAAACCGATGCCTCGCTCAGACCCATCTCCTTGACGATGTTACGCCGATAATACTTCATATATTTGAAATTAGCTTTATTGCCTTCTACCATCATATAATCCAAGTTGAGATAAAAGACATGCGGCTTAGTATTCTGCTCCGGTTTCAGGACATGAACCGGTTTAGTTTTTATAAGCCGAGCCACTTCGCTTTTGGGGTCAAGCATATTACCGAATACCCTTGACTTACCGATACAGGCCTCAACGCAGGCCGGTTTCAGGCCCCGGTCAATCCGGTGCACGCAAAAAGTACATTTATCGGCAGTTTTTCTGGAAGGGTGTGCAAAACGCATATTATAGGGGCAAGAAACCATACAATACTTGCAACCGAGGCAACGGTCTTAATCCACCAAAACGATTCCATCTGGTCTTTGATAAGTTGCATGAACCGGGCAGTTACGATTACAGATAGGGTTCTCGCAGTGATTGCAGAGCATCGAAGTGAAACCACGAGTAACCTGCGGATAGGTGCCGCGTTCCACATCCTTTACCCAGGTCCGGTTAAAGCCCAGAGGAACATTATTTTCCTGCTTACAAGCAACCACGCAGGCATTGCAACCGATGCATTTTTTCAGATCAATCACCATTGCGTAACGCACTTTTGAGGAAGGTCCGTTTTCACCCGTGCCGGCAAATAATTTTAAGGCCGACGGCAAAGTGGCTAAACCAACAAAAGTTAACCCGCCCAACTTTAAAATTTCCCTCCGCCCCATCGTCTTATTTTTAGGTTCATCCATAAATTCCCCCTCCATCTTCGTTTTTAATACTAGTATCCGTCTATAATACCGTTTAATGATTTTATCGGAACAGGTAAATCTCCCCCCGATAAACCGTATCGGGGGGAGCATTTTTTTACCTTTTCAACACCGTTAAAACTTAGCCGTAATTAACAACGAAAACTGGTTATTGTCCGGTTCATCCGTTCCGGTCGGAACGTCTTCACTATTAGACATACTTTCCACTTTAATATGGGTCTTATCGGATAAGCGATAACCGACCCCAAGCGAAGTTCTGGTATACTCATTGGCATTAACACCATTCAGCGAAGCAAACATATCCGAATCGTCAAACGCGATGTTGCTTTGCCGGGCAGCCAGATAGACCTTTTCGGTGGCATTATAACAACCTTCAATAAAGTAATACTTACCGTCTCTTTTGGTAACCACTAAGATGGGCGCCACTTCATCGTCTCCATTATCCACGAAGTTACCATAGGCCACTCTGATAAAACCTTTGCTGTCAGACCAAGCCGGCGCACCGGGATTCAAGCGGTCTTCTTTGCCGGGCTGGAAATCATAGCGCAGGTTAATCTCGGTTATCTTTCTAGTCCAGACGGTCGCATTGGTCGGACGGGTCTTAAGACCGGCATAACTCGCTTCTGCATCATTCGCTCCGATGTCATAGGAATTAAAATAAGTGGCCGAGGCATAAAGTTCCGGCACCGGATTGGCCGCGATCTTAAAACAAATCGCCTTGCCCTGCTCGTCATCTTTGCCGGTACCGCTATTGGCATTGGTAAAACTCAGAGACCATTTCATCGGGATACCGAGTTGCTCTTTTTTCACGGTTCCGGAAAATTGGATCCCTTCATCGGTCGCGTTGAAATTACTGGCCGAATTAGATATGACTACACTTTCCACGCCATTATTTGACCAGGTTTCTTCGCCGGTCTCCAATTTGAAACGACCCATTCGGACTTTCGGGTTGAAGAAACTATCTTTGACCGATGGGGAGAGATTAACAAAGAGATCTTTGTAATCAATGTACAGATAATCAATTTCCTTGAAAGTTGAATCGTTCAAACTCATCCGGGTAACAATGGTTGCATCCGGAATAATGTTCCAGTTAAACCGTAGTTTGGTATCAGGCACTTGGTAAGAACCCTTGTGAAAGGCACCATCTGTTTGGGAATCCAGATAACCGGCGGCAAAACGCGAACCTTTGAAATCAAAGTTGGGTTTGAATTCATCCTGAGACATTAACAAGCCGGTTGAGGCAAATGACACCATCAACAACACGATCAATATCTTTCTCATCTTTTTTAAAACTCCTTCTTTTCTAGCCACAGATTAACACTGATTTATTAATCAATGAACACTGATTAAATCCAAGTAATCTCTGGGGACATCTGTGGATTTGTCCCTTTATAATTAAAACCACTATCACTTATCTCCTGCGGTTCCTATTCACCGCGTCCGTACGTCCCGATACAATCGGGGCACTAACGTTATCACCTCCCTTCACCAGTTTTTGTTATCACGATTCGGCTTCGCAGTTCGGCCCTGAGCTCACTGCCGAAGGGCTCACCGCCCCGAGCCTGCCCCGATTCGATCGGGGCCTGCCGAGGGGCTGTGAAATCACTCACGTATCATTAAAAAAAATAGCGCTTATTCTTTTGGTTCGTCTTCCGATTGTTCTTCTTGTGTTACGCCTACTCCGATAGAATCGGGCCGCCCATTTGGGCGAGCCTCGCCAAAGGCGGGAGTTATTCCTGCTTCACTCTGTTCCGGTTGTATGGGTAAAGGTTGGGACAAATAATACGATAAACGTGCTAATTCAGTCGCGACATCCATATTTAAAACTTTAATCCCGGCCGGGACGACTACCCGAGTTGGGGCAAAATTTAAGATAGCTTTAATACCGGACTCAAGTAATACATTAGTAACCTCCTGGGCGGCCTGGGCTGGAATCGTGAGTATGGCCATCTTGATGCAGCCGTCTTTAAGTTCATCTTTAATAGTTTGAATATCTTTTATTTTCAACCCGGCGCTCGCCTCCCGCCCGTGAGGGCGAGGTTCGCCCATGGCGACGCCTTCGCGAGAGCGAAGCGGGCAGGTATTGCCTATTTTAGCCGGGTTGCTGTCAAATACTTGGGTAATATTAAATCCCTGGGAATGCAAACCTCCGTAAGATAACAGGGCCGTTCCTAAATTACCGACTCCCACCAAAGCGATCTCCCATTCCCGGTCAATTCCCAGTATTTTCAGCAATTTTTGTTTTAGTGGTTCAATATTATAGCCGCGGCCGGGGGTCCCGAATTGTCCGAAGTAAGTCAGATCTTTTCTAATCTGGGCCGCGGAAAAACCGGTTATCTCGGCTAACTCCTCTGATGAAATAACTTCATTACTTCTTGATTCAGCCAACACGCGGTAATACAAAAATAACCTCCGTACGGTTAATTCAGGAATTTTTTTGGAACTATTTTCTTTTTCAACCACCATATTCGTTATAACAATATACAGCAAATAATGTGCCAAAATTTAAAATTAACAACTAATTTCACAGTGAAAATCATAACTGTGTGTTTTGTAACGAGTTATAAGTGAAAATAATTATAATCTTAGAACGAGCATTAATTAGTAAATAAAGACAATCTGACGGAATCTTGACGGCTAAACTGAAAACGATTTAAATGAAATTAAAAACGGTTTATTTGGTTTTGAGCGCAAAATATTTCGTGACGTAAATTCGCCTATGGATTTTTGATTCGATTCATTTTCTCGCGCAGGGTTGTTCTCGGAATACCCAATATTTCGGAGGCTTTCGTCTGGTTTCCGCCGGTCTTAGTTAACGCCCATTCAATAATTTCCCGTTCAACTTTATCAACCATCTTGGTTAAATTAAAAGACTCTTGTTTTTTAAAATTAAGTAAAGTCGGCATCACCAGCGATTCCGGCAAGTCCCCTATTTCCAGTTTACCGGTTTTATTTATGGTAACCATCTGTTCAATGACATTTTCCAACTCACGAACATTACCGGGCCAATCATAATCCATCAGGTACTTAAGTATTTCCGGCGGGATATTTTTATCAAACCCCGATGTAATCGGAGCAGGCATATTTTTACAAGCCGTATATTTTCCAAGGAAATGGGCGGCCAGATAATGAATATCTTCTTTCCGGTCTCTCAGCGGCGGCAGGTTAATAGTTATCACGCCGAGCCGGTAAAACAGGTCATCGCGAAATTTACCTTCCGAGACCAACTCGCGCAGGTTAAATTTAGAAGCGGCGATAATCCGGACATCGCTGGCAATCTGTTCTTCCCCGCCGACCCGTTCAAACTTCTTTTCTTCAATCACCCGCAGGAGTTTAACCTGGAGTTCATAAGGGATATCGTCCACTTCATCCAGTAAGATGGACCCCAGATGAGCCAGTTCAAAGC
>CAKKQI010000478.1 GCA_919901895.1 Candidatus Brocadiaceae bacterium
ATATCCCAATTACCGGCGTTGGCGAAATTCGGGTCGTTGAAGACCACCGATAATTTATTATATTATCCGATTCCTTCTTCCCCGCCCGGATATTCTATTATGCTAGGCAATAAAACCTCTCCGCAACTTTTAAAAAAATCCTACGGCAACGGGCTGGTCTATTTATTGCCTTTTAACATCAGCCGCCCGCCTTTTAACGTCTGGAGCGGACAGAGCGCTTTCTGGGAATATCTTATCAATGATGCCGCCGCTTCGCTTCCATCGTGGCATGAAATAGCCAATGTTAAATTATTAAAAAACATTACTTCCCTTCTTACCCCGCACCCGCCGTTCTTACTCCTGGTTGCTTTAACCGTTTTATTTATACTGATCGTCGGCCCGATAAACTATCTTGTTTTAAACCGCTACCGGTTAACTATTCTTAATGTTGCCACCATCCCGTTGATTTCTATATGTTTTACTTTTTTTATTATCAGCATTGGTTATTTATTCCGCGGTGTTTTCGTCAAAAGCGCTTCTTTTGTTTATCTGAATACTTATGCCGGCGACCGGGTCGCCCGGGCCGAACGGTTAAGCGCGGTCAGGTCTCCCCGCAGTACGACGTATGATATCCAATTAGATAAAACCACCTTCGGCGGTATCGGCGCGATAGAAAACAAATCGTCTTATTCCCGCCGGTCCAGTTATAACAAAGAGAATCAATCAATTATTTATCAATACTCACGGATAGAAGAAACCGGAACCGAACAAAATATCCGGGGACAACCAATTGCTCAGTGGGCTAACGCCTTTATTACCGGAGAAAGTTTTCAGGAACTGGGCGGAGGAATCACTTTTAAGGTTGACAAAACAAGTGTGGAGATTTCCAACGCGAGTCCGTTTCGCATCAAGAAAGGTATTTTTATCAACGGAACGGTCCC
Organism: Candidatus Brocadiaceae bacterium; assembly: GCA_919901895.1. Lineage (GTDB taxonomy): Bacteria > Planctomycetota > MHYJ01 > JACQXL01 > CAKKQI01 > CAKKQI01. The sequence goes on from CAKKQI010000478.1 coordinate 921, forward strand.
GGTCAGCGGTGTTACCAATGACCCGCTAATAATCACCGGTGGCGTTCCTTTTGGCGCAGTAGAAACCGGTCAACAAATCACCGTTCCACTCAGCGAAAAAATTTCCATATTAGAAGCCCTGTCGGTAAAGTACCAATCAAACGAATTTTACTGGTTGGAATTGTTCGGCGCGACTACCTGGGAAAATAAACCCAGCCTGCTTTGTCTGATAGAAAAACAGACTTCTAATCTAAAAATTAACGGCTCTGTTTTTCAACCGAATGATGAATTAATAATATTAGAAGTAAGAGAACGGTAAAAATCGGTAACGATGATAAAAATAGAAAACCTCGTTAAAAATTATGACGGCTTCCAGGCCTTGAAAGGTATTTCTTTTGAGGTGAAAGAAGGTGATATTTTTGGTTTTATCGGACCGAACGGGGCCGGAAAAACCACCACCTTCCGTATTTTAGCCACTTTGCTTGACCCGGACAGCGGGACCGTTCGGGTTAACGGATTTGATATTATTGACGAGCCCCAGAAAGTCCGCCGGTCAATCGGTTTTATGCCGGACTTCTTCGGCGTTTACGAGCGGCTGACGGTTCGGGAATACCTTGATTTTTTTGCCGCCTGCTATGGCCTGCGCCGGAAAGAACGGCAACAAGTTGTTAATGATGTTATGGACCTGACCGACCTGATGACTTTAAAAGATAAGGTCAGTTCCACCCTTTCTAAAGGAATGAAACAACGGCTCTGCCTGGCTAAAACGCTGGTGCATAATCCCCAGGTATTAATCCTGGATGAACCAGCGGCCGGATTAGACCCGCGCGCCCGGATTGAGTTCCGCGCTTTGTTAAAAGAACTCAGAAATATGGGAAAAACTATCCTGATTTCCTCTCATATCTTAACCGAACTTTCCGATGTCTGCAATGCAGTGGCGATTATTGAAAAAGGTTCTATGGTCGCCTGGGGCGGTATTGAGCAGATTAAAAAATCGTTAACCACTGCCAAATCTGTCTGTTTAAAAGTCCTGGACCAGGCCGAAGAAGCCCAAAAACTTCTTCAGACGTTTCCGGGTATAAGCAGTATTACCACCAATGACAACCAGTTAAATTTCCAGTTCTCTGAAGATGATGCCAAACTAAGCGAGTTAATCTGTCATCTCGCCACCAAAGGTATTTCCATCATTGGGTTACACGAAGAAAAAACCGACCTGGAAGACTTATTTATGAAATTAACCAAAGGGGAAGTGACGTAGTAAAATTATGAATTATTAATTATAAATTATAAAAACTGATAGAGAAATGATTAAAACGCTTTCCGGATATGTTCAGCACTGGTTAGAACGGGCCAATGAACGCCTGCCTAATATCAATCCCATCTGGGAAAAGGAATTACGGGCTAATTTCCGCGGCTGGCGTTTTTTTGTTACCTATCTGACCATCATGGCCCTCTTTTCCTTCATTATGCTCATTATTTATCTGGGCTATATGGCCAGCCGGTCAGGTGGTTTTTCGATGGAATCAAGTCAGATCGGACAAAATGTTTTTATCAATCTTCAAAGTCTCCAGTTACTGATTGTATTTTTTATCATTCCCGGTTTTACCGCAACCGCGATTTGTTCGGAACGGGAAAAATTAACTTATGAACTGTTAATTTCCAGTGGTTTAAGCCCGGCTAAAATTGTCTGGGGAAAA
>CAKKQI010000479.1 GCA_919901895.1 Candidatus Brocadiaceae bacterium
TCGGCGCGGGCTTTATCGGCCTGAAAATCGCCTGCGCCTTACAGAAACGCGGGCTTAAAGTTACCGTTGTGGAAAAACTTGACCGTCTGATGCCCCGGATGCTTGATAAAAAGGCATCCAGCATTTTTGAAATCGCGTTTAAAAAGAAAGGAATCCATCTTATCTTCAGGCAAGGCGTCCGGGAAATTGTTACGTCTCTGGTTATGGATCCCCTGGGCCCTGGTTGTCATTGCGAGCCAGTTAGGGCGAAGCAATCTATTTCTTTCGAGATTGCTTCGTCCCCCGACTTCCGTCGGTGTCCTCGCAATGACACAAGAGAAAAAAAACAAGATTTCAACAGAATTCTTACTCCGAAGAAACAAATGATTCAGAGCGTAAAATTAGAAAACGGACGGACTGTCCCCAGCCAGATGGTCATAATGTCGGTTGGCGTAAAACCAAACATAGATTTCCTGAAAAACTCCGGGATTAAAACCAATCAGGGCATTATCGTTAACGAGTATCTGCAGACTAACATCAAGAATATTTTTGCCGCCGGCGATGTGGCGGAAACGATTGACTTTTTATCCGGTAAACACACCATTAATGCCCTCTGGCCCTGCGCCAGCGCCCAGGGCAAAATCGCCGGGTATAATATGACCATCACTAATAATTACCATTCCGTCCGCCAGAGGCGGAATACGGAATCCACAGATTCTCTGGATTCCCGCTGGAGTTTATCCCCCAATGTAACATCGGGGGGCGGGAATGACAGACGGAACGACGTTACGAAAAAAAAACTGATGCGGCGTTATGTTGGTTCCCTGGCAATGAACTCCGTAGAATTTTTCGGCTGGCCGGTAATATCCTTCGGCGAGGTCAACCCGACCGGGAAAAATTACAAAATCATCACCAAATCCAAGCTAACCCCCCTTAGCCTAACCGGGATGCTCCGTTCGGGACAAGCCGAAAATTTCTACCGAAAATTAATCTTGAAAGAAAACCGGTTAGTTGGTTTAATATTGGTCGGACAGATTGAACAGGCGGGAATCTATCTGTCAATCCTTAAGCGACATGATGAGATTATAGATTTTAGATTGTAGTTGATGTTTTCGGAAAAAATTTTATGTCACAATTGATTTTTAATTCCAACCTCTGCACCGGTTGCCGGGCCTGCGAACTGGCCTGCAGTTTTGTTTCCGAAGGTGTCTGCGGACCGAGCCAATCACGCGTGCGCGTGGTTAAGATTGATGAAGAAGGGATTGACGTACCGGTCGGCTGCACCCATTGCGAAGACGCCCCCTGCATCACAATCTGTCCGGTCAAAGCCATTAACCGCCATAATGAAACAGAGGCAGTATTAATTGACCATGATGTTTGTATCGGCTGCAAGGAATGTCTGACCGCCTGTCCGTTCGGGGCCATTCAGTATGATGAAATTAAAAAGATA
>CAKKQI010000480.1 GCA_919901895.1 Candidatus Brocadiaceae bacterium
TAAACTATGTTGGTGAATCGCCCGGGCCACCAATTCCTTGCCCGTACCGGTCTCGCCGTAAATTAAAATCGGCAAGTCCGTCGGCGCCACTTTTTTAACTAACTGATAAACTCCCTGCATTATCGGTGATTTACCAATAATGCCATACGGCTCCACCCAACCGGCTGATAAGCGCTTATCAAACCCGTCATATAAACTGGATGATATCATCCGTGCTTTACTATCCGGTCCGCCTTCACGTCCGGTCGTTTCTAATGACTGAAACATTCGGTTGGTTTCCTGGGTCAGATTATAAAACCAGTTGGCATCAACTTTATCCGGCATTAAGTAAAGCCGCCGTTCTAGTCCGGCGGCTTTATCCGTCAAACCGTTCAAAAGATAACAACCTTTCAGGAGAAGCAACGCCTTAATAATAATATCATTCAATTTTAAACGCCGGGCCTTCCGTAAAATATTTTTTAAAGTCCGGATGGCCGGATCAATCATCTGTTTTTCCATCAGGTCAATAATGACCAGAAATATTTTACTTTCCAGCATCCCATAATTGTATTCAGATTGTACACTTACATTTAAAGATTCAAGGAAAGATGCCCGGGCGCCGGGGTAATCTTTTATTGTCATAAAATAGTCGCCTTTAAAACGATAATAATTAAACAGATTATTTTTGTCCAGCGACTGAATCAGTTGGGATGTGATTTTTTCGTCAAGAATCTCCCGGGCTTTCCCCAGTTCACTTTTGGCGAGATAACTATGTCCGGAACAAATTAAAGTGACGACGTATTTATCAACCGTCATCGGCGGAGTCTCGGTTCCGTATTTCTGGTAATAGCGTTCCACTGCCTGGAAGTGGCGTAAGGCCTGGTCTTCCTGGGCAAAGCCGGACAGGTTAAGCCCGATCATAAACGAGGCGCTGGCTGTCCATACCGGTTTAAGGCGATGCTTAACGGAAATCAGGCGGGCTTTATAGAAAACGTTAAGAGAAGAAGAATATTGATACAGCTGGTAGTAAGCGCGACCCAACCGGTGGTACAGGAGATATTTTTCAAAAGGGGAAGATGAAAAGGTAGCCTGTTTTTTGAGAGCCGCTTCGCCCAGGCGACGGACTTTATCGTATTCTTTGGCGTCTTGGGCGGATTTCATCAGGTCCAGATAATCGGATAATTTTTTGCTTTTGAGTTTCATGTTGATTAGATAATATCCCAAAAACTAACGGCTCTCAAATATTTACCACGTTAGAGATGATTAAACCCCGGATACAGCAGATCATCCCGCCCGCTCCGCTGGAGTCTGCCTGACGGTAGGCAAGCGGGTCAGAACAGAGGCTTTTTAGGACAGGCTCTAAGTGCTCGCTTTCATAAATTCGTTTACCCATTATCTATACATGGATTTATGAAAGCGAGTACTAAGTACAGCAAATCATAGAAAGGTATCCGAAAAGTGTCATTGCGAGGGAGTCCGCATCAGGCGGATGACCGAAGCAATCGCATACTTCCAGTATCCGGAATCCGCCATATTAAAACTAACGAACTCCCTTTTTGTTATTTCTGGTTATAGTTTACTCTAAACAAAGAGAAAAGTCAAGCATTTGTCTGATTTTTCTCCTCGCTAACCTCTTATCCCGATACAAACTATCGGGATTGGTTCGTTCCACCAAGACGGAACGGCATTTGACGATATTACTCCCGTCTCCTTCTCCATCACCTCCTTTTGAGACGGCTATTTTCACCCGCTCGCTGGACAGAGCCTAACGGCCTCCCGTAGGGATAAGCGTCTGATATTCGAGTAATTGTCAAATGTTGTGGATGAAAATATTTTGCGTATCCTAACAAACATA
>CAKKQI010000481.1 GCA_919901895.1 Candidatus Brocadiaceae bacterium
GGACGGCCCAAGAAGTGGCCCAGGCCTTAGAGCCGTTAGCCGGCCATTACGCTGAAATACTTTTTGCCGTGGGATTCCTGATTGCCAGCGTCGGCGCGGCGATCATCCTGCCTCTTTCCACGGCTTTTTCCGTCTGCGAAATATTCGGTTGGGAAAGCGGGGTAAACAAACGCTTCGTGGACGCCCCCCAATTTTATGGGCTTTATACCTTGCAACTTATTATCGGAATTGCTATTATATTGGTTCCCGGTATTAATCTGATTGCCGTGATGGTTTTATCCCAGGTGGTGAACGGTTTAATTATTCCAATCGTCCTGGTGATTGTAATTATATTGATTAATAAGAAAAAAATAATGGGCAAATATGTCAATGGTCCGCTATTCAATTTTATCTCTATTGCCGCTACCATTGCCATATCAATTTCAGCCGTGATTATGCTGATTACGGTGTTAAGGGAAATATAAAAATATATGTGCGGTATTTTAGGAATTTGCGGTAATCAAGAAGCCATCGGCGAGCTATTTTATGGCTTAAGTATGCTGCAACACCGCGGCCAGGATGCGGCCGGCATTATTACTTACGCCGACCGCTTCAATATTAAAAAAGGCAACGGGTTAGTTCAGCATGTTTTCAACCCAAAAAATTTAAGCCGTCTTCAGGGGCGGCTGGGTATCGGACACGTCCGTTACCCGACCGTCGGCGGGGGCGACCTGGTTGACGCTCAACCTTTCTATATTAATTCTCCGCTGGGAATTGCGCTGGCTCATAATGGTAACGTCGTTAATTTTTTTGAGTTAAAAGAAGAACTTTTCCGGGAAAATTTCCGCCATATTAACTCCAACTGTGATGCCGAAGTGATTCTGAATGTCCTGGCCGACGAATTAGCCGGGAAAAATCTTAAGCGGTTCGGGCCGGAAACGATTTTTAAGGCGGTTAAAGGCGTCTTTCAACGGGTGAACGGTAGTTATGCCACCGTTGCAATAATCGCCGGGCAAGGAATGTTGGCTTTTCGGGATCCCTACGGCATTAAACCGCTGGTTTTCGGAAAAAAAGAAGACAATTACATCTTTGCTTCGGAAAGCGTCGCGCTGGACGTATTG
>CAKKQI010000482.1 GCA_919901895.1 Candidatus Brocadiaceae bacterium
AAAGTTTAAAGATATTGCCCAGCCGGTTCGGGTCGCCATTACCGGTACAACGGTCAGTCCGGGAATCTTTGAAACGATGGAATTGTTGGGTAAAGAACGGGTGGTGCTAAGGATCGAGCAGGCGTTAAAGATGTTGGATACTTGATTGGGGAGAATTATTGAGGTTTATCTATAATAACTGATTAGACGTATTTCGTTTTTTAAGGAATAATTATGTCTTTATTAGTGGTCGGTTCCATTGCCTTTGATACGGTTGAAACGCCTTTTGGCAAGGCGGAACGGATTCTGGGCGGTTCGGCCGTCTATTTTTCCTACAGCGCTAGTTTTTTTCATAAGGTTAATCTGGTCGGTGTGGTGGGCGAGGATTTTCATCCCGAAGAATTATCGTTTTTTAAAGCCCGGCAGATAGATTTGGCCGGATTGAAAACTGAACCGGGTAAAACTTTCTGCTGGCACGGTCGTTATCACGGTGATATGGGGCGGGCCGAGACCGTCGCGGTTCACCTGAACACTTTCGGGACTTTTCAACCGCGCATTCCTGAAGCATATAAAAAATCGGATTATGTTTTTCTGGCTAACGGCAATCCTAAATTACAGAAAAGCGTTCTGGAGCAGATTAAACGGCCGAAATTAGTTGTCTGCGATACGATGGATTACTGGATTAAAAATGAAAAAAAAGCCCTGCTTGATTTAATCGGCCGGATTGACGGCCTGATTATGAACAATGACGAGGTCCGGGAACTGACCGGGATGTATCATTTAATCGCCGCGGCCCGGGAGATCTTGAAATGGGGGCCTAAATTATTGATTGTTAAAAAAGGCGAACACGGGGCTTTGTTGATTACCAAAAAAGATTTTTTTACCGTACCCGGTTACCCGGTGGAAGTGGTGCGAGACCCGACCGGCGCCGGTGATTCTTTTGCCGGCGGAATGATGGGTTATCTGGCCGGTAACAAACAATTATCTTTTAAAACATTTAAAAAATCACTGCTTTACGGCAACGTGATTGCCTCTTTTGCGATTGAAGATTTTGGGCTGGAACGGTTAAAACGAACGCGCGACCAGGAAGTCCAAAACCGCTATAAAAAGCTGGTCCAGATGATGACCATATAATTATCGTTTCGAGAACTGTGTTCCGCGTCTGGCGCCATGCAATCCGTATTTTTTCCGCTCTTTCATCCGCTGGTCACGGGTAAGGAATTTGCCTTTTCTCAAGAGTAGTTCAAGGGAAGTATCGGCTATTTTTAAAGCCCGGGCCAAGCCCAAACGCACCGCGCCGGCCTGGCCGGTTTTACCGCCGCCGTTGACGTTAGCCAGCACATCATACCGGTTTAAAATTTTAAGCGTTTCCAATGGCTCTAAAACAATCCGTCGTTCTTTATCAGTCAGGAAATATTTTTCATACTCAAGGGTATTTACGGTAATTTTACCGCTGCCTTTTTTCAGAACCACGCGCGCCACGGCCGATTTGCGCCGGCCGGTTCCACGATAAGATAATTTCTCGCTCATTTATAAATTTTACCTCCGGTAAATTTTATGTTTC
>CAKKQI010000483.1 GCA_919901895.1 Candidatus Brocadiaceae bacterium
GTCCGGTTATTCATATGGTCATAATCAGAAACCACTGATTTTACGGGTTGAGCGCCGATTTGTTGGGTTTCCTGAATCAGGCGGCTGAGCGAATCATAGGTTTGGGTGACTTGCGAATAATCGTTTGCCCCGGAAGTCATCCGCGATAGGGCGTCGTAGCCGAATGTTTCATACGTTACGCCGATTACTCCGTTACCCCGCGTAATATCTTTTCTGGTTAATCGGTTTAAGGTATCAAAGGTCTGGTCTATGACACTGCCGTTCCGGTCAATGATTTTGGTACCGTTATCCGCCTCGTCGTAAGAATATTTCCGGCTGCTTCCGTCCGCGTAAGTTTCTTCCTTGAGGCGGTTCAGGACATCATAAGCCCGGATGGTGATGTTATTATTGGCGTCAATTATGTTTATCAGCCGGGAGTTGTCGTCCCAGACGTTCTGGGTAACAACCTGTTCAATAATCGCACCGGGCTGATTAGGTAACCAATCGCCCTGCGTGGCCGTGCCGCCCTGTCTTAAGTCGCGCATAGTTTTGTATAAGCGGTTTAACCCGTCATAGTAATGGCTGATCGTGTTCTGCTCTCCGTCAATGGTCCTGACCAAGTTGTGGCGGGAGTCGTAATTGCGTTCGCGGGAGACCCCAATCGGGTTGGTGGTCTTAATCAGGCGGTCAAGATGGTCGTATTCGTTGGAGGTTACAAAAATCTGCGTCGTGGGTTGTGCGTCTTGCGTTAATTCGGTTTCTTTTACTTCAATGACGTTGGAGTTGGCGTCATAGGTGTATTCAACCGTATTGCCAAGGTGGTCCTGGGTTTTGGTGACCCGGTCCAGACCGTCATAGAATGTCTTTGATTCGTGTCCATTCGCATCTATCGTTCTGATAATTCGTGAGTTCTTATCAAACTCGTTCCGCGTAATCACCCAACTGTTCGTGGTGTCAAGCCATTCATGGGTTTCGTAATTCCTATTTAATTCGTCATAGAGATACTTCGCTTCGCTCAGTATGACACTGGCGCTATTTTTACGCACCACTCTGGTAACATTGCCTAGGGCATCCAGTTCCTGCTCAACTTTATTGCCCAGGGCATCCACATAACCAATGGCCCGGTCAAAGCCGTCAAATAAATAGGTCGTGGCATTACCGTTGCCATCCATTATCTTTTCCAGATTGCCGTTCAGGTTATAAAAACGCTGGGTTCTGGTCCAGTCCACCGTGCCATAACCCCGGTAGGTTTCAAATAACAGGTTTCGTTCGTCATAGGTTTGTTGGACTTTGTTACCGGCCGGCTGGGTGGTGGTCCGGGGATTTTCGTTCGGGTCGTAGCTATACCCGGTCTGGATATACTTGCTACTTGTTCCTTGCTCCTTTTTTAAAGTGAGATTGTCAAGGATGTCATACCCGTAAGTGGTGGTAAGCCAGGCGGGCATCAGGCCGGGATTGGCCGGGTCGGGAATGGCGTCCCGGTTTTCCGTTTCAATCCGCTCAATATTGTCATTGGCATCATATTGGAACCTGACCCGGTAGCCCGGCCCGCGGGAGATGGTTTCGGTAATTTGGTTGAGTTCGTTGACGGTAAAGGCAGTCGGGTTATCTTTACCGTCAAATGACCTGGTTACATTTCCAACCGAGTTATATTCAAATCTATTAATAATATTGGCATACGGACGGATTGTTTTGGGATCAACGCCACTCCCGAAATCGCGGGTGATTGTTTCCAGATATCCATTACTGGTCCCGGTGGCATAATAACTGTAAGTGGTAATATAGTTTTCAGGATTAATGGAACGGGTAATTTGGCCATACTGGTTATACCAAAATTTGGCCTCAATAATCTGGGCGCCGTTTTGGGCGGATAAACCGCTGGTAACAGTCGGATAAACCACCTTGACAATATCGCCGCTATCCCCACCGGTGTAGTTATCGTTGTTCAAATCACCCAAAGAGGGCTCCTGGTAATCAAAGAAAAATTGAGTGGTTCGGCCGGCGGCGTCAATAATGGTCTGTATTTGGTTGAAACGTGATTCATAAGAAAATCGCGTTATGAGTTCCGCGCCCTGGGCCGTGCGGCGGATAACCTGGCGGAGATTTCCCTGAGCTCTTGGATCAGGTTCCTGATCATCAAAAATATATTCAATGGAATTTCCCCTGGGGAAAATAGTTTTGGTGCGTTCCATATTGGCGTTGTGTTCGTAGAGGGTGGCGTAAGAACCAGGGTCAGAGGGACGGACGCCCCGGGTGTATTGAATCATCTTGGAAACGTTGCCGGGGGAGTCAAGAAAATATTCGCGGATGTTCTGGTTGCGGTCGGTAACCGTGGCTTGCGTGATTCGTTTTTCGAGATTCGTAACGCATGAGAATTGGAAAGTTCCGGTGCCGTAGGTCTGTTGCTGAATGCGGTCATTGGCATCGTAAACATTGGTTAAATAAACCTGGTTTTTGGGGTCGGTGATGGAGCGCAGGTTATGATTAAGCCGCGCATCGGTATTGCCGGAATAATAGTCATAGCGGGTAATTTTTCCATTAGGATAGTCGAGCGGCGCAGCCGGTGAGGTAACGGAACTTAAATCGCCATTGACGTCGTATTCAAAATCTATTTTGCGGCCACTCCAATCCTGAAAATAATCCAGCCGGTTATTGGCATCCCAGACAAAACTGATATTGCGGCTTAAAGTATCGTTAATACTTAAAAGGATATATTGTTGGCCGGGTTTGTTGGGGTTATCGCCATAAGTGAAATACATCTGGTTCAGGATGTGGCGATCCCGAATAGATTGCAAATTGTAGATGACAGTTTCCAGAGGGTTTTGGGTAAAGGTAAAAACTGTGCCATTACGTTGAGTAATCGTGTATTTGTTATTCGGGGCATTATATTCTAATTTGTTATACAAACCGGGCGGAGTAATGAAACCGGTACCGTTCCAGGAATATTTGTGGAGCCGGCCGCTTCCGTCAAAATACAGGATGTCATTTCCGGCTTTTTTGAGCCGGGCGTTGTAATTAAAATCCCAGCCGTAGCCCAGCGGTCCGTCATAATCCAATTGACTCCGGTATTGGCGGGTGAATTGGAATGGGAAGCCGCGGCCGGGAATGGATAAATCCGTAACGGCCCGGTAGAATTCACCGTTAGAGAGATAAACCTGGACGCCGTCGGTCAGGGCGTCGTGGAG
>CAKKQI010000484.1 GCA_919901895.1 Candidatus Brocadiaceae bacterium
GATATTAAATCCTTCTTGATTTCCTTGATAACTTTTTCCTGGGCGCCGGTGAGGGTGAATGGAATCCGTTGGCGGATATGCCGGTCCAGCGTATCTGATATTTTTAACTGGTATTTTACCGTGCTTTTTCTGGCCCGGTTACGCCGGAGCGCCAGAGCCACCTGGAGTAAAAATAATTCCTCATAAATAAACCGTTTCCGGGCTGATTCCATTTTGGTATGGGAATCCGGGAAATGGATCTGGTTAATGGCTGAATTGACGTGCATAAAATGATATTTTTTAGCGAGAGACTCTTCAATAATATCCGGCAGAGAAATATGTTCCTCAAGAAGATTTTTAATAAGCCGGCGGATAAATTTTTGATATAATCCTTCAGTTAATGAATAACAGGGAATAATGCCGCCGGTATGAACCAAACGGTTCAGGCCGCCGGTGTGAAGCGAAGTGGTATGATTGGTAATGATTTCGTATTCCGGAGCAACCATCTGGAATTTGTCATAAAATTTTAACCGGCCGGAAAGAATCACTTTTTGTCCTTTGCTTAAATATGTTTTGAGGTACGGTTGATTAAACCAGGTCGCGTAGATAATCCCGGTTTGGTCGCTGACCGCGGTTTCCAGGATAGTTTTGCCGGATCGAGTGCGCCGCAGGCTGGAAGCGACAATTTCACCCTGAATTGTTTTTTCATTTGGTGGATCGCCGGCCGCTCTTTCAGGCGAGTCTCGCTCCAATGTTACATCAGGGCGGGAGGCGGACGAATGATGGTATTCGGACAGAACTTCAGAAATTTTTTTTATTTTACTGCGGTCCAGATATTTATGAGGAAAATAATAAAAAAGGTCCCGGATGGTATAAATTTCCAGCCGGTTAAAAAGTTTTACCCGTTGGGGGCCGACGCCTTTTAAATACTGAATTGATGTGAAAATATTTTTCATTATTTAAGACGGTTTATTAACAAGTCGGCAGTCAAGCCACTCTAAAACACCGTTGGTTCGATATTACTCACCACAAGTATTATCGGATTATTTCTGTTCCGGTGGCGGCGGTGCGGGCGGCGGTGGGATCTGTTGTTCCAGCACATCAAGTTTTATCTGCGGTAGATTTTTAGGTTCTTCAATCCTGTCCCGGCCCGGCGCATCAGGGGTTAGTCTGAATTCCACCGACGGGTTATAAGTCATTCCCGCTTTAACATCGCTGATCTGGCTATATAAACTGGTTACGTTAATGAATAAATTAAAATGGTGTTCATTAAACTTATCTATAACCGACTGGGGCAATTTTAATTTTAAATCAACCTGTTCCGGGTTAATTTTAACTTTATAGGGAAATTCCGCTGGTAATAAAACATTGATATTTGATTTAAAAATTTTTTCAACCAGGATATCCTGAATGGTAACTTCCACGATAAATTTGTCATCCATCGTTATTTTTTGTCCGTCCAGGACGTCAGGGATATGGCCTTCCTGGGAAAAAGAAGCGGTTCGGCCTGAGATATTAATTTTACGGGGAACAATTTCGTTGTAATTATCAAGAATATTTTTAGGGCCGCGGACCAGTATTTCCGACGGGCTGGCTTTAATCCTGGTGATCCGGTATCCTTCAGCCACCGAACCCTGAAGGCAATCATCGGTTTTGATTCGCATAACCTTGGAATCTTCTTTGACGATGGTAACAATGATTTTAGCCGGTTCAAAACTTTTTATTCTGATCTGAGGCGGCAGGTTGATAAAATCACCGGTCATAATTTCTTCGGTCCGGACCATCGGTTTATTCAGCGAAGCATCAGCTCCGGTAATTTTATGGAGGCAGAGGATGTCAGGAGGAATGTCATTGAGCAGATCCCGTGGTCCCTGCAGGATGACCTTTACCTGATTTATCGGAATTCCGTCAGGTGTTTCAATATGAGTGGTGATAATATTAGGAGGCAAACTCAGCTTCAAAGGTATGGTTAGCGGTTCCGGTAAAACATCAGGGTATTCATAATTAAAATAGAACCAGATTATGCCGGCCAGGACAACGGCCATGATTTTGGTGCCAAGATTGTAAGTAAAAAATTTGATTAATAAGGGCAATATTTTTTTCATGATAAAATATTATTCCAACCGGTCCCGATGAATATCTGGGAATTTTAGGTCTTGTTTTTAGTAAGCACTTTTTCTTCTTTCAGGTAAAGTCCTTCCAGCATATTCTGTAACGATGTTTCATCAAGTTCGGTGGTTAATTGGCCTTTAACGCCGATGGAAATCCGGCCGGTTTCCTCGGAAACAATGACTACCAGGGCATCGCTTTCTTCGGTAATACCGATGCCGGAACGATGCCTGGTCCCGACGCTTTTAGAAATTTCCGGGTTATCGGTCAGTGGGAAAAGGCAACCGGCGGCCATAATCCGGTCTTCTCTGATAATTACGGCTCCGTCATGTAAAGGCGAACCGGGGTGGAAAATTGTCTGGAGCAATTCACTGCTAACCTGGGCATTTAACTGAACGCCGCCTTCAATATAAGGTTTTAAACTTATTTCGCGTTCCAGGGTAATCAATGCTCCTACCCGGTTTTTAGATAATTTTAAAGCCGCTTCTATTATTTCGGTAATTACTTCTGATTTTACTGAAAAAAACGGGTTAAGCAATCGGCTCTGGCCCAGCCGTAAAAGAGAGCGGCGCAGTTCCTGTTGAAAAATAACCACCAGGGCAAAAACCAAAACAAGAAAAAACCATTCTTTAAGAATATAGTGCAGGGTGGAAAGTTTAAAAAATCTGGTGCTCATTACCACGACCAGAAAAGTTATCACGGTGATAAAAATCAGCCCTTTAAGGATTCCGGCTCCGCGGGTGCCGCGCAGGCTGATGAGCAGGTAGTAAAATAAGATGGAAATAATAATAATTTCAATTAGGCTTCTGATTAAATCCATAATTCTGTACCCGCAAAATAATTTTATATTATGACGACGGCGGATTTTTAATGGCTTCGCAAACAGTGATAACCTGTTTGATTTCCCTGACATCATGGACCCGCACAAACGGGACGTCCTGAAGCACCGCAGCCGCCACGACCGCGGCTGTGCCAAGCAACCGTTCTCCGGTTGGCCGGTCAAGTAATTTTCCGATAAAAGACTTACGCGAAGGGCCCAGCATGACCGGATATCCTAACGATTGAATTTCTTTTAACCGGTTAAGAATTTCATAATTATGTGTTAATGTTTTAGCAAATCCTAATCCCGGGTCAATGATTATTTGTTTTGCGGAAATACCGGCCGAATCGGCCAGATTGATCCGTTCGTGAAAGTACTGAATTATCTCGGAAATTAAATCATCATAATAAGGGTTGGCCTGCATATTACGGGGAGTTCCTTTAATATGCATAATTACCACCGGTACGCCGGTCCGGGCGATTACGCCCGGTAAATCGGCATCAAATCCCAGTCCGGAAATATCGTTGACCAGGCCGGCGCCGGCTTCAAGAGCGGCTTCAGCCACCTTTGCCTTATAAGTATCAATGGAAATTAAGGCCGAAGGGGATTCACGGATAATGGATTGGATGACCGGTACGGTTCGTTCCAATTCCACTTCTAAAGGAACCGGTTCGGCGCCCGGCCGGGTGGATTCACCGCCGATATCAATAATATCCGCTCCCTGCTGAAGCATTTCCAACGCTCTGCTAACGGCTTTTTCTCTGATATTAAACTGCCCGCCGTCGGAAAAAGAATCCGGCGTAACGTTCAGAATTCCCATCAGATAAGTTCTGTTCAAATTAAGAATTCTGTTGCCCGGAAATACTATTTTCCGGTTTATTTCCCGGTGTCGTTGAGTTAAGGTTTCCATTTTTATGGTTAATCTCAAGTCCTTTAACAATTTTTTCCACATCGGCCGCGTTGAGCAATTCATATTTTAACAATGCCTGAGCCAGCCGGTCGCAGGTTTCTTTATTATCCGTAATGATTTTTTTTGCCTCTTCATAAGAGTTTATCAGGATATTCCTGATTTCCTGGTCAATGGCTAAAGCCGTAGATTCGCTGTGCGGTTTGGTGCGTGAGATTTCCCGTCCGAGGAAGAGATGTTCTTCCGTATCGGTATAACTGATTGGTCCCAATTTATCGCTCATACCCCATTCACAAACCATTTTACGGGCGAGTTCGGTCGCGTGTTTAATATCTGATTGAGCGCCGGAAGAAATATCCTTACAGAAGATTTCTTCCGCCACCCGTCCGGCAAATAAAACTCTGATATTGGCCAGGATATATTTTTTATGCATATGGTAACGGTCTTTTTCCGGAAGTTGCATGGTGGCGCCGAGATAGGGACCGCGCGGAATAATGGTTACCTTATGAAGTTTTTCGGCTTCGGGAATAAAATAAGATGCTAACGCATGGCCGCTTTCGTGATAAGCAGTTACTTTCCGGTCTTCTTCATCCATTACCCGGCTTCGTTTCTGGCGACCCCATCGGACTTTATCGCGCGCTTCTTCCATCTCTTCCATACTGACGGCCTCTTTTTTCTTCATCACGGCCAGCAGGGCTGATTCATTAATAACGGCTTCTAATTCTGCACCGGAAAATAGCGGCGTCATCTGTCCTAATTTGGTGAAATTAACGGAATCATCTATTTTAATCCGCCGGGCATGGACTTTAAGAATGGCTTCCCGGCCTTTCATATCAGGTAGACTAATCATAATCTGACGGTCAAACCGGCCCGGTCTCAGCAGGGCAGAATCCAGCACATCGGGTCGGTTAGTAGCGGCAACGACAATTACGCCGGCATCAGTGTCAAAACCATCCATTTCTACCAGGATGGCGTTTAAAGTTTGTTCGCGTTCGTCGTGTCCGCCGCCCAGACCGGTTCCTCGCTGGCGGCCGACCGCATCAATTTCATCCAGAAAGATAATACAGGGGGAGTTTTCTTTGGCCTGGCGGAAAAGGTCACGCACCCGCGAAGCGCCCACTCCGACAAACATTTCCACAAAGTCAGAACCGGACATACTGAAAAACGGCACATTGGCTTCGCCGGCAATGGCTTTGGCCAATAGGGTTTTGCCGGAGCCGGGTGCTCCGACTAAAAGAACGCCCCGCGGTAACCGGCCGCCTAATTTCTGGAATTTGGTTGGGGCTTTTAAAAACATAATAATTTCCTGGACTTCATCTCTTTCTTCATCAATCCCGGCCACATCGTCAAAAGTA
>CAKKQI010000485.1 GCA_919901895.1 Candidatus Brocadiaceae bacterium
GCATCGGTTTATATATTCCGCACAACAGCCAGACGGTTAGGTACCGTGCGATGATTAAACTCAAAGAAATAATCAAACCATTCTGCAGGATATCGTAACGCCGGAATAAATCAAAAGTAATCAATAATCCGAGGTAAACAAAGAAATACGTCCGGATAAAAAAAGTGAACTCGCCGTGAAATTCTTCTATTTTGGTGTTTAATTGGAATGTTTTATTGGTGTCAATAACCCGTAAGAACCTGGTCCCGTTGCGCAAAACTAGGCCAAAAGTAAAGACGGCGACGGCGCCGCTGCCTTGAGCCATCTCCACGACGCTAAAAAGGACTAAAGCAGCCGCGAGTGTGGTCATATATGATAATGCGGTGAGTTTAACGCTTCCCAGCGCCTTAATCCAGATGAAACCGGCAATGATGCCGGCGACTAAAGCAATGGAAAAAGAACCGGCCAGGGCATTCATTACTTGAGATGCCTTGACCTCGCCCATTAGTTGAACCTTGATTAATAGCACTGTTCCGATCAGTACAAAAATATCGGTTAGAACTGATTCCAAACTCAGGATGGAACAAGTTTCTTCCCTGACTTTCATTTTAGTGATAAGCGGTATAATAATGGATGAACAGGTGCCGCCCAGGATACAACCGAGAAGTAAACTGTTCATTGATGTCATCTCTAACGCGTAAATCCCAAAAAGATAAACACCCATGGTGGAAAGCAGAAATCCGATCACGCCCAGTCCCATTCCGCCGATGAAATATTTAATCAACGAATCAAAATTAAGATGCATCCCGCCTTCAAAAATAATGATAATTAAAGCCAGCCGGGCAAAATAAGGGGTAATTTCTTTTAAGGTGTCCGCTTTAATCCAGCCGGTTAACGGGCCGAGCACAACGCCGATGCCGAGTAATAACAGAACATCCGGAATGCTGGTTTTCTGGAAGAAGAGCGTGCCGAGGAATCCGAGGAAAATAATTACGCCGGCAATCAGAAACGGCAGGTTTAAGGTAATTTCCTGTTCCATAAATGGCCCCCTTTATTTTTTCAGTTTTATTATTTTTCTTACTTCATCCGGCTGTAGAAAATAAGATATTAAGAAATAAAATATCAAGCCGGCCAAGGCCGGCACAAAGACCCGGATTAAAGCCGGTTTTAAAATAGACCAGTCGGTTGTTTCGGGATTAACCGATGGTAGAATTGATAAAAGCCAGAGGCACAATCCACCCATTAGTAATGAAGCAATTATAGATTTTACCGAAGAAGACGTCAAAGAAATTTTTACTTTTTTATTCAGCAGGGATAATAAAATCACGAAGTTGATTATTCCGGTCAGGGCGGTGGCCAGGGCAATTCCAGCTTCCTGGATAAATTGAACCAGGATTAAATTCAGGGTTAAGTTAAGAAAAATCAGGTAAAGCGATAACCGGGCGGGTGTTTTCATATCTTTGAAGGCATAAAAAACGCGGGTAATAATCTGGGAACCGGCGTAGGCCCAGAGAGCGCTGGAATAACAAATCAGGACCAGACTGCATCGATTAACCGCCCCGGTCGAAAAAGCGTTGATACCGATTGAATCCGGTAAAACCTGGAAAGCCAATTGAATAATCGGTTGAGCCAGAACAATTAATCCGATGGTGGCGGGCATATCCACAAAGAAAGAGAACCGTAAAACTTTAGTTACTTCTTCTTTCATTGAGTTAATTTCACCGCGTGCGACATAACGTGATAAAAGAGGGAATACGGCCGTAGCCAGCGAAATCCCGATGAGCGCTAAGGGGAATTGCATCAGGCGATTGGCGAAATAAAGAGCCGAAATGGCGCCTGGTTCTTTGACGAATGTGCCGGCAATCAAGAAATCCACTGCTAAATTAATCTGGAAAGGGGCCAGCCCGATAATAGCCGGAATAATCAAACGTTTGATTTCTTGCACACCGGGGTGGTTGATTTGCCAGCGAGGAGAATAAAAAATTTTACGTTTAATTAACGGCGGTATCTGGATAATAATTTCCAGCAGGCCGCCGATAATGATGAACCAGGCGATAATGGTGAGCTGTTGGCTCGTATCATTGGTCAACCAGACCGCCGCAAAAAAACCGCCAATCCAGGAGATATTAAGCACGACCGAAGCCAGGGCCGGCATCGTAAAATGATGAAGGGTATTCAAAAGGGCTCCCAGAACAGCCACCAAGCAGATAATCGGCAGGTAGGGTATCATAATCCGGAGCAATTCGGCAAAAAAAGAATTGAATTCCGGCGGATAGGAGTCAGGTAATATCAGGGGGAGTAAAATTGGAAAGGCGAAGGTGCTGAGTATAACCAGTAGAGTGATGATGCTTAAGAAAGCTACCAGTATGGTGATAACGGTATTGATGAATTTCAGAGTTTCGGAATGCGGCTGATTTTCCAGGTAATGGGAGAAGGTGGGGATAAAAGCGGAGGAGAGCGCTCCTTCACCGAAGAGCCGGCGAAAGAGGTTGGGGATGGTGAAAGCAACCACAAAGGCATCCCAGGCCCAGCCGAAAAACCCGGCGCAGAGCATATCGCGGACAAACCCCAGTATCCGGCTCAAAAAAATACTGCTGCTGATAATCCGGGCCGCGCCCAAGACCGAAGGCGGTTTATCTACTGACATAATCCGTTATTATACTAACCGGTTTCAACAATGCAAATTTTATAGTAGAGATTACAGTGATTGAGAAAGACATCCTGTAATGAGAGGATGTCTGATTACACAGATTAAAAGAAGAGATTACACCGATACGGGCGAGTGACCAGTAACATTCCCTCGGCAGGCTCAGCCCTTGAGTATACCGAAAGGCGAAGCCGAACCGCTAATCAGTGTAATCGCTCTTCAAAAATCGGTGTAATCAATTGTAAAAAGAGAGATTACGGTGATTAATCCGCCTAAGTCTGGTTTTTCTTGCTTTATTACCGATCTGGTATATAATTTTAATTTTAGCATAAAATTTGGGGACAAAATTTTAGAGATGAAAATAATTTTCGCCGGGACGGCATCTTTTGCCGTTCCGAGTTTAAAAAATTTAATTGGGCAGTCACAGCACCGGATTATTGAAGTGATTACCCAGCCGGACCGGCCGCAGGGAAGGGGATTAAGAGAAACCCAGTCGCCGGTAAAAAAACTGGCTTTAGAGCATCAATCTTTCGGCAAGGCTTCGGTGGACTCAGCCGAACCGCTCAGGACGGCGAGATTGGCCGAACCGTTAAAAATAGCTCAACCGGAATCAATTAATCAATCGGAGGTGGTGCAGAAAATATCGGAAGTGAGGCCGGATATTATGGTCGTGGCGGCCTACGGCCAGAAGATCGGTGCGGCGCTGCGGGCGATACCGCGTTACGGGTGCGTTAATATTCATGCCTCGCTTTTGCCGCGGTACCGCGGGGCGGCGCCGGTGGCCTACGCAATTCTTAACGGCGAAAAAGAAACCGGTGTGACGATTTTTAAAATAGTGGAGGAAATGGACGCCGGACCTATTATGGCGCAGGATTCCTTAATGATTAAGGAAAAAGAAACCGCTGGTAATCTGACCGGCCGGCTGGCTCAACTGGGGGCCGACCTTTTACTTAAAACATTGGTTACCATAGAAACCGGCCGGTTTAATCTGACGGAACAGGACCAATCTCAGGTAACTTACGCTCCGAAACTGAAAAAAACGGACGGGCAGATTGATTGGCATAAAACGGCCCCAGCCATTAATAATTTAATCAGGGCGATGCAGCCCTGGCCCGGGGGCTACACTTTTTGGGAAAGCGAAAAAAGAGGATTGGTTAAAATAAATATTCTTGAT
>CAKKQI010000486.1 GCA_919901895.1 Candidatus Brocadiaceae bacterium
TAATTGTGTGTAAAGTACTGATGACGAGATGCCCGGTTTCGGCGGCATTAATCGCTGCTTCCACGGTTTCCGTATCGCGCATTTCACCAATCATAATGATATCGGGACTCTGGCGCACGCAATGTTTCAGGGCCAGGGCGAAACTTTGCGTGTCAACCCCTAACTCCCGCTGGTCAATAATACTTTGTTTATCGGTAAAAACATATTCAATCGGGTCTTCAATGGTAATAATATGTTTACACTGGTTCTGGTTGACATAATCAATCATACTGGCAATCGTCGTTGATTTTCCGCTGCCGGCTGTGCCGGTGACCAGGATCAATCCGCGTTTGGCTTGTGATAGTTTATGAATCTGTTTTACCGGCAGGTTTAATCTTTCCAGCGTCGGTATTTTATCTTTAACATACCGGAAGACAAAACTCAGGTTATTACGTTGTTTGAAAATATTAACCCGGAACCGGCCCACCCCGAACATTTCATAGCTGGCGTCGGCTTCGCCGCCCTGTTCAAATATTTTTCTGGTGCGTTCCGTGGTGGTTTCGCAGAATAATTTCTGGGCTATTTCCGGAGTAACCGGTTCAGTCCCGAGCGGTTTTATGTTTTTGGCCACCCGGATGGCCGGCGGCGCACCGACTTTGATAAATAAATCTGATGCGTCTTCTTTGACCATCGCCAGGAATAAACTTTGAATATTTCCAACCCATTTTTCCATATTTCATCTCCTCTTTAAGCGCAGATTATCAAAAAACTATTTTGGTCCGGGTTCTAAATTTTTTAAGACAGCGTTTTTTATGTTTTCTATTTCATCTTGCGGGAAATCTTCTAATGATACCCAGAATTTATCTTTTAAGATTAAAACCGTGGTGAAATTACCGGCGGTGGTTGACCGGGAAAGGGTTAACGAGTTATCGTTTTTAACCGATGTCCAATCCGCCTCGGGCTGATATTTTTCTTCTAATATTTCACCATACGCCTTAAAAGACTGCCGGGCGTCGGCTTCGGAATCCCAGGCGGTCATCAGACCTAAGGCATAATGTCCGTTGTTTTTATTTTTCAAAAGAAAATAGCGGTCGCCATCCCATCCCTTGGCCGCAACTTTAGAATTAACCGATTCCGTTTCAAACTTTTCACAGAGAGTCCAGAAGCCGAATTCACCCAGGGTATTCTGGTAGGCAATTGACCATGATTCGTCTCCGCCTAAGGCGGATGGTAAAGGGCAGGGGGTTGGTTCGTCCCGGTTCGGCGCTAGCTTATCAGGGTGAATAATTTGTTCGGTCGTAGTTGGGATTTCGGTGAAAATCTTATCCACTCCGGCCCAATCGTTTTTTTTGACTATTTGATGCACCGAGTATGCTCCATGAAGATATGGCGCATGCAAGACCCAGAATAAATAAAAAGGGGCCTTCTCTAATATGGCCGTTGATTTTTTCGTTTCTTCGTCTGCTTCGCCCGTCATTTCCAGGGAAAGTTTAGTGGCCGCCAGGCAACTTTCGCGCGACATCAGTAGCTGCATGGTAAGAGCTTGCTGAAGCATCTCGGGTGAGTCACCGACCAGTGATTGAAGTGAATAGATCGTCATTACATAAGTGGCTTCGCCTTCCACCAGATAGCGTAACGCCATGGCCTGGTCATCATTATCGGAGGCCTCAATTTTTTTCGTCAGGGAATCCAGGTCAAAGTATTGGTCCTGCAGGGCATGAGTTAGTTCATGCACAAAAATTGCGTTCATTGATTCAGGCGAAAGTTTTGTTTTGAGCAGGTAAAAAGTTTTGGTGGCCGGGTCGTAATAAGCGCCGGCCTGGCTGGTATAGAGGTCTTCATATCCCTGGCGCAGGTTGTAATCTTTCGGCAAGAGGCCCAGTTTAATCAGGGCCGTTTGGTAGGGAATGGCTACTTCATCCGGTAAATATTTGTCAATAGCTTGTTTGACGAATTTCGTGAAATCTTCGGTTGATTGAATTTTAACGGTGACGTCAGTTTTGAACTTTTTCCCGCGGATTTGTTCTACTGCTTCCTGGAATTCCTGAACCCGGTTCATTATTTCGTCCAGCGTTTCTGATGGTTCGCCAGTTTCTTGATTAGCCCGCCCGGTTAATCCCGCCGCAGATAAAAATATTAACACGCAGATTAAAACAAATTTTTTATTTTTTCCCATTGTAAATTTTCCTTTCCCGATTAGGTCGGGACTCCGCTGTCGCTTCGCTAAAAATTTACGTATAAGATACTCTAAAGATGGAGAAAATACAAGGAAATTATGAGACTGTATTAAATTTTCAGGATTTTCCCCCGGTGTCATTCCCACAAAACTTGTCCTCGTGAAAACGGGGAGTGGGCCGGATGATATTTGTTGCCTCTTCGGCGACCCGCCGGTGAGGCGGGAAGTACTGAAAATTTGATACAGTCTCAACTTATGCCTGGGCAGGCAATTTCTTAAAAATCGCCTTAACGAGTGTTTCTAACCCTGATTTTTTCAGGCCGGAAATTGAGATGAGATTACGGCGGAATTTGTTCCGGTATTTTTTTAAATTCGCCTGCGCTTCGGGCAAATCCATTTTATTGGCCACTACGATTTCCGGTTTCCGGGCGAGCGTTTCGCTGTAAGATTTTAATTCTTGCCTGATAATCCGGTATGCTTCAGGCGGGGGAATCGGGTCGGAAAAATCAATAATATGGGCAATCAGTTTAGTTCGTTCAATGTGTTTTAAGAATTTGTCGCCTAATCCGGTCCCTTGATGAGCCCCTTCAATTAGTCCCGGCAGGTCGGCCATTACCAGCGTTTGGTAATCCGGTCCGGCGATGATACCCAGGTGTGGTTCCAATGTCGTAAAAGGGTAAGCGGCAATCTTGGGCCGCGCCGCCGAGACCGAGGCAAGAATAGTGGATTTACCGGCGTTGGGTAACCCGACCAATCCGATATCGGCAATCAGTTTAAGTTCCAGGTGTAACCGGCGGGATTCACCTTCCTCGCCCGCGTCAGCCCG
>CAKKQI010000487.1 GCA_919901895.1 Candidatus Brocadiaceae bacterium
CTTAAACCGGAAGACTTAAACAAAGAATTCCAGGGTATGGTTAATCGGATTCATCCCAACGCCCGCTTGATTGATTATCAAATTTCCAACCTGAAAAATTTGGAAGAAGAGGTGCGGCTTGAGGTCTCTTACGAAATTAAAGACTATGCCCTGAAAGCCGGCGAAGATCTGATGGCCTTTAAACTTCCCGAGATTAATTATTCGGCCTTTGAAGTGGGACGGGCCATCAGAAATTATCCGCTTGATTGGAACAGCCGGGTGATGGAATCAAACCGGATGAAAATAATTATTCCGGACGGTTACCGGATTTATTATTTATCCGCCGGAATTAGTTTTGTTCAGCCGGACAAATTTGAATATGAAGCGGTTTTTAAAGAACAGGGGAAAGAAATTATTTTCAACGACCATTATACGCGGGGAGCCATCGCGTTACCGCCCGAAGAGTATGCCGGATATAAACAATGCATTGAAACCAGGGCCAACCTGGCCAAGGAATGGATCGTGCTGGAAAAAGTTTCAGAAAAAAATAAATAGTTTCATTAGGCTTCAGCCAAAGGCTGACCCGCCTCAGGCGGGAAAGCCTAACACCCACGAGAGAGAAAATAGAGCTGTTTGAAACGGTCCTAGTTGGATGATAAGCGTTTTTGTTTTCGGGCGGTCATGACGCACTGAATCGTTTCGTTATAACGGTTCTGCAACCAGGCATCTTTGGGTTTATTCTGAAGGGCTTGTTCGTACAGTTTAATCGCGTCCCGGAAAGAAGACAGGGCCAGGTTATTTTCCTCATCAAAATCCGGCCCCCTTTCAAAAGTCTTCTGCAGGTGCACTAATCCTTCTTCATAATACTCATCCGCCTGCTTAATTATTGTTTGTGCTTCATTATCAGTCAGCGTGGCTGAAATAACAACCGGGGCCGGTTCAAGCACCGGATTAGGTTTATCAACCGAAGCATTTCCCCTTTTTTTTACCAGCGCCACGTATTTACTCTGCGGAAATTTTTCCTCCAGTTTTCTCAAAGATTCAACCATCTTGTCTTTACTATTATTTTCTTTAAAAAATAAATAACTTTCGTAGAGACTGCGGGCTTGTTCGTCTTTCACCGTAGTCAGGATATTTTTATCCTTCTCCCAGGCTTTCTCCAGCAGGGGAACGACCTCATCCATTAACTGGTTTTTGTAGCAAAAAACACCCGTTTCATAATATTGATACGCGGTTGGTTCGGGACCAAAAACAGCCAGTTTTTTTTCGCGCTCTTTTTTCAATTGAATCCTGCGTTCGGCCGGCGTAAGTTTTTGATAAGAAGATATCTGGGTGGCCGGAATTTCCGTCTCAAAGTTATTAAGCCGAACGCGTAATCCCTGGCCGGTTTCTTTAATCAACTGCCCTTCCATTTGCACGCCGTGATTCAACCGGATTTTTACCCAATTATTTAATGGGGACATCTCTTCCGGGGTGATATCGGACAGCAACTCCCAGAAAGTTTGGCATTTGTTTTTTAACTCTTTACCCTGGCTCATCATTCCCGGCTCAACCTTACTTCCCAAAACCGGCTCCAATTTCTTCAGCGCCTTGGGCCAATCTAACTGCTGATAAAACACCTCGGCTTCTTTAATAATCTTACCGGCGATACCGGCCTCCAGATCATATTTGGGAGTAACATCAATTGGGGTTACCGACGCCGGCTCCGGCAATTTTCCTTCAGAGGTGGATTTGGAAGGATCTTTCGGGTCGGGCTGATGTTCCAACGACACGGAAATAACCGGTTCCGGTTCGGGCGATTCGGTTAAACCAAAAGATGTTTTAATCCCTTCTATAATTTCGCCGGTATTAAATCCGTGCTGAGACCGGTATTGATAAATGCCCCAGGCAAACCCAATCACGATGATTAACAGAGCGAGCATAAACAAAACAATAAGTTGTTTCATAATTTCATTTTACCAGATAAGTTAATAAAGTCAAGACAACCGATTAAGGTACTATTTTTTTTAATATCCGGGTGGCTGATTTAGTATCGGACCGGGTCATAATACCGGAAGAAACGGCCACTTTTAGCGGGTAATCAAAAAGTTTTTTGTGTATTTTAATCAGTTTCCTGATATTTAAGCGGTTGATTCCGCCGATCGCCACGTAAGGAATTTTTATTTGGCGGGCCACCTGCGGTAAATATTTAAACCCATCGGCCGGTAAATGCGGTTTGAGCGGCGTGGGAAACATCGGACCGACCGAAATATAATCGGCCCCATTTTTTTCGGCGGCCAACGCTTCTTCTATCTGGTGCGTGGTCGCGCCGATAATTTTATCCGGCCCCAGTATTTGCCGCGCCTCGCGAACGGAAATATCATCCTGCCCCAAATGGACTCCGTCCGCCCGGCCTAAATACGCCAGGTCCACCCGGTCGTTAACAATA
>CAKKQI010000488.1 GCA_919901895.1 Candidatus Brocadiaceae bacterium
CCGAAGGGCGACGCCTAAACGGGCGGCAAGTGCGGAATGACAACACCCCCAAATTAAAATGTCGCTAACCAATAGTATCTACCACTTAATTTTTGCGTTTCCCGAACCGTCTATTTCCAGAATAAAGGATGAATTACTTGAGGGCGCCGTAAATTTTATCTGAACTCCCTCATTATCAGCCGGCGTTCCCGGGATGGACTGATACTTTAATCGCCCTCTGTCATCAAACTCCAGGGTAATCAACCCGTTTGGTTCAATCAATGGCGCCGTAATAACCAGATCAGATGGTTGCAGTTTAAAAATTTCACTTTTAACGATGGCGTTAATCTTTACCTCGTCAATTTTACCATTAAAACGTGAACCGGGCGAACTGATGGTTAAATAAGAGCGGTCATTTTTAAGTTCTGTTTTACCGTCAACCACGGCGACCGATTGTTTATTAATAAAAATCCGGAGTGTTTCCGTATCATAAACAAACATCAGGTGCGCCCAACAGTTAAGCGGCACCAGAGCCGAGGCGGTGGTGAGCGAGAGATGTCCGACCCGCGCCGTCAGCGAGCCGTCTGATTCAATCTGAAAAGAATATTCCCCGTGTTTTTCTACGATCGTTTGGAACGTCGCTCCAAATAAATAAACCCAGGCCTCTATTTCTAATCCCTGTTCCGGCGAAACGACCGGGATATCACCGCAGTCAATCAGACCAATCCCATCCATTAAAACAGCCCGTCCGAATTTCCCTTCATCGGTCAGTCGGGCCCCTTCCAACAATTTAGCCGGCCGGTTAAAAGCGCCGGTTGATATTTCTAACGCGTCATCCTCAAAATGCCAGAGACCGAGTGTTTGCCTTTTGAAATAATAAATTTCACGTTTAGCCGGGTCAATCATAACCCGGGTCAACATTTTCTCGGTTCTAGCCGTACTCCGGGCATAGCGTAAAATAGAAATAATTTCACCGGCGGTTCCCTGGAAATCAAGTTGCCGGTTAGAATGCGAAAAAAACGCCAGCCCAATGCCGGAAATAACGGCAATAATGGATATCACTACCAGCAATTCTAATAAAG
>CAKKQI010000489.1 GCA_919901895.1 Candidatus Brocadiaceae bacterium
AACCGGCTAAATTCATAAATTTAGTCTGAAAGATGGGCGGGGATAATCCGCTCCGCCTTCCGCCTTAGGCGGAGCGGAAGGCGGACCGCCGCTACCAAGTAATTGTAGCGACGACCCTTGCGGTCACCGCTATCAAAAGGTAACAACATCGGAAGTGGATTTTTCAATAGTCTCATTTTACGTTTAATCAGATAATTGGCAATTATTTTTAATATTTTTTATTCTACTGAACTTTTTGAACCACCGGAACGTTTAATATAAATAAACAAAAATTGTACTCACCTATTTTGAAAGAAAGGGAAGATATGAAAAAATTTCTCAGGTATCCGCTGGTTTTGATCCTGATGATTGACCTGGTTTTTTACAGTTCGGTTACTCAAGCCGAGGAGACGGTTAAAAACGTTGAACCGCTGGAAGAAATTATTGTTACCGCTTCCCGTTATGAAACAAAGATTTTTGAAACACCTTACATTGCCGAGACCATCACCTTGGATGAAATCCAATCACAACAGATGTCGCGCAGCACGCCTGAAATATTTTCCAACGACCCTTCGATCGGTGTCCAGAAAACGTCCCAGGGACAAGGTTCACCCTACTTGCGTGGTTTTACCGGGTTCCGAACTCTTTTCTTGATTGACGGTGTTCGTTTGAATAATTCCGCCTTCCGGGATGGTCCCAATGAATACTGGAATACCGTTGATTCTTTCACCATCGGACAATTGGAAATAGTGAAAGGACCGGCCTCAACACTTTACGGCAGCGATGCGGTCGGCGGTACGGTTAATGCTTTAACGCCTTCCCCTGAAAAAACCGGATGGCACGCCCGTCTTTACGAACGATTCGCCAGCGCGGACGCGTCCGGCGTTACCAGATTGGAAACCAGCGGTGTTTTTGATAAATTTAAACTATCCGCCGGCCGGTCCTCTAAAAATTTTGATGATTTAACCGGCGGCCGGCATATCGGATTACAAGAAAAAACCGGTTACACCGAACAAGACTACGATATTAAGTTAGAATATTTATTATCATCAGATGACAAACTTGTTTTGCTTCATCAAAATGTCAATCAACCGGATGCCTGGCGAACCCATTCCACCGTTTACGGTACTTCCTGGCGCGGCACAACAATTGGTGATGATAAAGAACGTTCTTTAGACCATCGCCGGCAATTGAGTTATTTGCAGTATGCGAAAAATCAAGGCGGCTGGCTGGGTGATAAAGTTAAGTTCAGTTTATCTTATCAGGTTCAGGCGGAAGAACAATTCCGTATCAAGAGTAACAGTAAAAAAGAAAAACAAGGTTTTACGGTTGGGGCGGCCGGTTTTTTTGCCCAGGCGGAACGGAAAATCTCGCTCGGTCATCTCAGTTACGGACTGGAATTTTACCGTGATAACGTCAACTCTTCTGCCCGAAAATATAAAGCGGACGGCTCGCTGGAAAGCATTGAAATCCAGGGTTCGGTCGCTGATAACGCCACTTATGATTTATTCGGGGCGTACCTCCAGAACGAACGTTCATTGAATAGCAATTTATCCTTAACCACCGGGTTGCGTTATACGAAAGTAACAGTTGATGCGGATAAAGTTTATGACCCGATCGCTAAAAAACAGATTTCTCTTTCTGACCATTGGAGCAACGTGGTCGGAAACATCCGGCTTTCCCATATCCCGAACCAGAACTGGCATATTTTCGGCGGTCTTTCCCAGGGATTCCGGGCCCCGAACCTTTCAGACCTTTCGCGTCTGGATATCGCTCTTTCCAATGAAATAGAAACGCCTTCCCCTGGTCTGAAACCGGAATATTATACCAATATAGAAAGTGGTCTCAAAACCAAAGCGGGCCGGTTCAGCGCTCAAGGCGTACTTTTTTATACGATTATCCGCGATATGATTGTCCGCTACCCCACCGGTCTTATCGTCAGTGGTAAAAACGAAGTGCAGAAAGACAATATCGGTGACGGATTTATTTACGGTACTGAAATCAACGGTAATTTTCAGGTAAACGAACAGTGGTCGGTTTTTCTCGGCGCCGGCTCCCAGAGAGGTGAAGTGGATACTTATACGACCTCGGCCCTGCTTAAAGAACGCAAACCGATGTCCATAATACCGCCGCCGGCGGTTTTATTAGGGGTCCGCTGGAAAGAAGAAACAACCGGCAAACGCTGGCTTGAAACCACTGTTAAAATTGCGGACCGGCAGGACCGCCTTTCGCCGCTGGATAAACTAAACACCCAGCGTATTCCGCCGGACGGAACACCCGGTTATACGGTTTACAATTTGCGCGGCGGGATAAAATTAAAAGAATATCTCCAGTTATCAGCCGCGGTAGAAAATATTACTGATCGTGATTATCGGACGCACGGTTCCGGTAATAATGAAGCCGGCACGAATTTCATCGTTTCGGTTGACGGCCGATTTTAAACATAGTCCTAATCGCGTCTAATAAAACGTTGGGTCTATTCTGTTTGTCATTCCTGCGAAAATAGAAATCCAGACCTGAGAATGGAACTGGATTCCCGCTGGAGTTTCCGCCCCGCCTGGGCGGGGGGCGAGAAGTTCCGCGCTACCCAAAAACGAGTGCTGCACTTGAATCGGGAACACGTTTATTTTTCAGCTGGTTTCAACAAAGCGCGTCCTCTTTACTTCCGAATTCTTTCACAAATCAGAGATACTTCATCACCGAAATTCCTTCGCTATGTATTGACAAAGAAAATACGAACGGTATAATTGAGCCTGTTGCACAAATGGCATAAAACGCATAAATGTCATGCTGTCCGATGGACTCCGAAGAGTCATGCGGACTCCTTCGGAGAACTTGGTTCAGCATCTATTCTTATGCTTGGAAGGAGACCCTGAAATAAATTCAGGGTGACAAAAACTGGTTTGTGCAACAGGCTCAATTACATTATTATTTTAACGAGGAAACCCGCATGGAAAAAACAGTGATTGAAACACACAATTTAACCAAGGTTTACACTTCCTGGTTCAGCCGGACCAAAGTAAAGGCGTTAGATAATCTTAATCTTGAAATACGCTCCGGAGAAATTTTTGGCCTGCTGGGACCAAACGGTTCCGGTAAAACGACCGCAATGAAGATTCTATTGGGATTAATATTTCCCACGGCCGGCGAAGCGCTGGTGCTGGGCAAATCACCCCGCGAAGTGGCCGTTAAAGACCGGATTGGTTTTTTACCGGAAGAATCTTATCTTTACCGTTTTCTCACCGCCGATGAAACGCTTGATTTTTACGGGCAATTGTTCAAAATCCCCCGTTTACGCCGCAAGAAAAAAATAGATGAGTTGCTGGAATTAATGGAGTTGACCGGCGCCCGGAAGCGTCCGGTGAAAGAATATTCCAAAGGAATGGCCCGCCGGCTCGGATTTGCCCAGGCCATCATTAACGATCCTGATGTTATTTTCTTGGACGAACCGACTTCCGGACTTGACCCGATTATGTGCCGGCACGTAAAAAATATCATCCTTGATTTAAAAAAACAGGGAAAAACTATTTTGCTTTCCAGTCATCTGCTGGCCGATGTCGAAAACGTCTGCGACCGAATTGCCATTTTATATAACGGAAAATTGCAGAAAATAGGCCCGGTGGATGAATT
>CAKKQI010000490.1 GCA_919901895.1 Candidatus Brocadiaceae bacterium
TCAGGGGTAACGACTACTACGGCTACTGCGTCTATTGCGATTACTGCGTTATCAGACGGCCTCCATACTATATATGTAAGAAACCGTGATTATGCGGGCAACTGGAGTCAGACCACCAGCCGCGCCTTTACCGTTGACACCACCCCGCCGGTGATTACTATCACCTCGCCGCAAGAACGGGATTATCTCAATATAGAAACCCTGCCGATTACTTTTACGATTACGGATGCCGCATCCGGTGTTAAAAACTATCAGGTTTATCTGAATGATTCCCAATTTATCAATGGAACATTGCTTGATAACGGAGTAAGTATCAATTTAGCAAACCTGCCGGTAACCGGTCATACCTTTGCCGTCGTCGCGATGGATAATCTTGGTAACCAATCTGTAAAATCCGTGATATTTAAAACCATCCAATCAGCCGATGCGGTCACGGAAACATCAACTGATATCCAGACGATGTTAGGCGACCCGAATATCACGCCGGCCGCCAAAGAGGTTTTAAACGGCGCGCTGGAACTATTGGTCGGCAATGAACAAGGCCGGGCTAATAATGGCGCGCTGGATAAGTTGCAGGAAGGCGATTTGATTGCTGGCTTCACTAAAATCTGGCAGGCGATTAAGGAACTGAAAAAGGCACAGACATTAGGCGCTCCGACTATAGAAATCCAGCGGGATTTAGCGCACCTCACCAAAGAACTCACCCGGGTCCGGCTGAGTGTCGTGGAACAGGTCTATGGCATAAATCATCCTGATGTAGTAAAGATACGCGATTATTATACAGCCGGCGTGAATTATTACAATCAGGGCGATTACGAGAATGCGGTCAAGCAATTCAAGTTTGCCCAGCAAAAGATAGCCGAGTTGGATAAAGAACCGCCGGTAATCACCTTTATCAGACCTAATAACAACCAATATCTAAATACGGCTCAGCCTGAAATATATGCGGTTTATACAGATATTTTGACCGCGGTCAGGCGGGATAGTGTTCAAATCTGGATAGATGGAATTGATTACACGGCGCAGGCAGCCATAACGGCCGCTGACCTGAGACTCATTCCACCGCCTTTAACCGAAGGGCAGCACCTGGCGACCATCAGCGTTTCTGATGCGGCCGCGACCCCGAATACAGCGGTGCAATCTGTATCTTTCTTGATTGATGTCACCCCGCCGAATCTTTTGATTGATTATCCGGCTGAAGGAATCACCTGGACGGATGTTTCGCAAATTCACTTTGACTTTTCGTATAACGACCCCGCGCCGGGCTCGTCGGTAAACAACAACACGCTAAAAGTTTGGCTCAATGATGTGGAGATTACGCAAGTCTTCACCGGCACTTTTACCAGCGCTGGCTATTATCCCCGCTTTGACACGCAGGCGGAGATCGACAAATTTATTAAAGTATATCAGGCGTTTATAGATGGACTTAATGAACTCAAAGTCAGCGTTTCCGATTATGCAGGTAATCGGCAAGAAAAAATTCGCCAGTTTTATGTAATCTTGGCTACAATTAAATTACCCATTTGTTTTATTAACGCTCAAGAACAAATCGTTGATGTTTTACCATTAACCAGCGCAGACAAACTTACTTTCATAAAAAAATTCCAAACCCAGATTATTCCACCGCCGCCGATAACTGAATCGTATGGATACAAAGAAGGAGACCCTT
>CAKKQI010000491.1 GCA_919901895.1 Candidatus Brocadiaceae bacterium
GGGCGCTGAAGGCGTTTATCTTGACCACCTCGGCTCGGAGTTCGTATTCCTCGCCAAAAATTTTGACCACCGGCTGGCGCTCCACAATTTTTTTGCCCAGTGTGTTCTGGGCCATATAACCGACGACCAGAATCGTATTCGCCGGATTTTCTATGTTATTCTTGAGATGATGAAGAATTCGGCCGGCTTCGCACATCCCGGAAGCGGAAATAATAATCATCGGCCGCCGGTCATTATTAAGCCGTTGCGATTCTTCGCGGCTGCGGATATATTGAACCAGATTAAAACCGAATGGGTCCATATTCTTGCTCATCAGATTCCTGGTTTTTTCATCCAGATAGTGGATATTGCGTTGAAAGACCGCGGTAATGTTAGTGGCCAGAGGGCTGTCCACAATAATCGGAACCTTTGGAATTTTCTTTTCCCGAACCAGTTCATTTAGGAAATAGACCACTTCTTGTGTTCGCTCAAAGGCAAATGAGGGGATAATGATTTTACCGCCGCGTTTAATGGTGCGGTTAACCACCTCGGTCAATTTTCCTTTGGCTGTCTGGACCGGTTCATGTTGACGGTTGCCGTAAGTGCCTTCAATAATCAGGTAATCAATGTCGTTTACAAATTCCGGATTTTTTAATAGTGGTAAATCATTCCGGCCCAAATCAACCGCGTAAACCAAACGAATTTTGCCCGTGGCACCATTGCCGTCATTCTGAATATCCAATACGCTGATCGCCGACCCTAAAACGTGACCGGCATCATAAAAAGTGACGGTCATATCATCGGTCAGCGTAATCGGTTGGTGATAATTTACTCCCCGGAAAGATGATAAGGCCTGGTAGGCGTCATTTTCCGTATACAACGGTTGGCGTAACGGCAGTCCTTTGCGCCGGTTAATTTTATTAACAAATTTAATATCTTCTTCCTGGATATGCCCGCTGTCCGGAAGCATCAAACCACATAAATCTACGGTCGGATGCGTTGTATAAATAGGGGACTTGAAACCATTTTTTACCAGAGTTGGAATATTACCGCTGTGATCAATATGGGCGTGAGAAAGCACCAGTCCGTTTACCTCGGAAATAGGAAAAGGGAAAGAAGTATTAATCCGGTAAAAATCTTCGCGTCGCCCCTGAAATAAACCGCTATCAAGCAAAATCTGGCCCCGCGGTGTTTTAATCAGGTGCATTGAGCCGGTGACCGTGCGTAATCCGCCGCAGAATTTTATCTTAATGCTCATGGTTTAGGCTAAGGTCCGGTTGGTTTCAATGATAAGCGTTAAAGCCTCTTTGAGATTTTCTCTAGTTTCCTTTAAAGTTTTCTCCTGGGTATTCACACCGGGAATCTCTTCAACATAACCAATATAGCAATTGTCATGTTTTTCAAAAACAGCGGTAAATTGATTTTTCATTTTTAAGTCCTCCGATTTAAATTATACTGTTGATAATTAAATTGTCAAACTAAATTAAAAATACTTAGGATTTATTTGGTGCATCCCTAAATTTGTGGTAAGCCCAGGTAGACAACGACCCCGCCTCGGCGGGGTCGTTGAGGGGTTTATCAACGAGGATAAACCTTGTTAATTTTTTCACAAAAACTTGACAAACCGCTATAAAAACAATAAAATATTACAATCTTGGTAAAATAAAAGTTTTCCAAGAAAATTTTTATGGAGGAAGTGATATGAACGCGACAGTTAAAGAAAGGGCTCAGCAGAATGTCCCGGGAAAATCAGGGATGGCCGGCGGGGCAATCAACCCGCACGCAGTGGCGATGCGGCAATTTGACATTGCTGCGGATAAACTTAATCTGGAAGAAGGAGTCCGGGAAAAATTAAAGATCCCCAGACGCTGTATGACCGTAGCCATTCCGGTAAAAATGGATAACGGTAAGGTTAAAGTGTTTATCGGGCATCGGGTCCAGCATAACATCTCCCGCGGTCCGGCTAAGGGCGGTATCCGTTATCATCCGAACGTTACTCTGGACGAAGTTAAGGCCTTAGCTACCTGGATGACCTGGAAATGCGCGGTCGTTAACCTGCCGTTTGGCGGCGGAAAAGGCGGTATTACCTGCGACCCGAAAAATATGAGCCAGGGCGAACTGGAACGGATGACCCGCCGGTTTGTTCACGAGATTTCGCCCATTATCGGACCGGACCAGGATATTCCCGCACCGGATGTTTATACCAACTCCCAGACGATGGCCTGGATTATGGATACTTATAGCCAGTTAAAGGGTTATACGGTTTTAGGAGTAGTAACTGGTAAACCGATTGAACTGGG
>CAKKQI010000492.1 GCA_919901895.1 Candidatus Brocadiaceae bacterium
GGAATTCTGGGCGGCTATTCCGATGAAATTCGCGGCGTCGCCGCCTGGGCCTTAGGCCAGTTCAAAGACGAATTGAGCCGGCAGACGCTGGAAAATGCCCTGGATGATAAAAGCCTGGCCGTCCGCTCCGCCGCTAAATTGTTCCTGAAAGATAAAAAAAATAAACCCAATTAAAGGTATCAACAGAACCATGAAAATTAACTTACAACTCTTACTTTGCTCAATCCTGATAGCGTTTTTTATCTCCCCTTTTCTCTACCCAACAGAAAATGAGAGTATCGGCGAACTGGAAAAAATAGTTAAAGATACATCTTACGGCAATTACTGGGACCGGCGTGAAGCCATCCCGAAACTTGGTAAAATCGCCAATCAGGAATCAACCCGTATCCTGATGGAACTGCTGGGCGACTCCGAACCGCCGATCCAGGAATCAGCCGTAATGACCCTGGCTAAACTGTCCGACCCAGAAACCATTGCCTGGTTTGCTGAAAAATCGTTATCCCATCAGAATCAACAGGTTAGAATCAATGCCGCCTGGACCTTAAAATTACTTAAAACTGAATCCGCCATTCCCCATCTCTTGACTGCTCTTAAAAAGAATCCTGGCCTAACGCGGGCTAAAATCATTGAAGCGTTAAGTTATATGCCTGTGCCGCCTGCCCCGATAAAATCGGGGACTGAAACTAATATTTTTGACGCCATTGCCGGTTGTATGCTGGATAACAATCCGCTGGTCCGGGTGGCCGTGGCTGAAGCGCTGGGGCGAATCAAAAATCCAAACGGCTACGAAATCCTTTTACAAAAACGGCTGGATTCCGACGGGCTGGTCCGGGCCAAGGTGCTGGAAGGCCTGGCTCTGATTGACCCGGCCAAAGCCAAACCTGAATTAGAAAAAGCCCTAAAAGATAATGACGACCGGGGCCGGATCGCCGCCGTAGAATCATTACCTCTAGTTGATAACGAATCCGCCTGGTCAGCAGCGGTGGCTGCCTTGGCTGATAAAGAATGGACTGTCCGCGCCAGCGCCATTGAAGTTCTCCGGAAACTCCGCGATAAACGCGCGATCGAAATTTTAAATAACCATCTTACTAAAGAAAAATGGCGATTGCGTTATGATATCGGCAAAACCGTAAGAGATCTAACTAAAATTGATGCGCCATCCGACCAGACCGTGGCGCGTTTTTTTGATATCCCGGTTTTCGGACAAAATATTATCTTCATCATTGATTTCTCCGGCAGTATGAAATATGCCGCGACGAAAAAAGATGACCAGACCAAGATTGAACTGGCTCAAAAAGAACTGGAACAAACATTATTAAAATTTAAACCGGACCAGAAATTTAACATTATTTTAATGAGTACCGAGGCGATAAAAATAAATAAACGGACTGTCGCCCCGCGGATGGTTCCGGCCGTTGACGCCAATAAAAAACAGGCACTGCAATTTGTCGCCTCTATCTGGGATAAACTGGAAGACCTGAAACGCGGCCGGGGCGATATGTATGACGCTTTAATGGAGGCCTTTGAAGAAGAAAACGTTGATACTGTTTTTATCCTTTCTGACGGTAAACCCACCTACGGTCAATATGTTTATAAAAATAATTTCATAGAAAATCTTAAAGAAAACAACCGTTATCGTAAGATTGTCGTGCATACAATTCTGACCGGCCGAACCGGTACGGATGCCGGATTTATCGAGGATATTGCCGAGTCTACCGGCGGAATGTTCGTGAAAAAATGACCCCGCCCTTTTGGTATTTGCTATTAGGCCTACTGGTTCTTGACACTTAAAATTGTTAGAGCCTATCCTAATATTAATTTTTCGGGTAGCGCGGGACTTTATGTCCCGCCTTAAAATTGTTGGGGATAAACCCCGACGCTACAATATTATTAGGATAAGCTCTTAACCAAAAGGGCGGGGCCGGCCCTGAACCCCGCATTTTATGGCTTTCTCCAAATTATCAAAAACGCTCCGTTATCTTCGGAAAAAGATAAATTCCCGTCCGGAAACCGCCCTGATTCTCGGCTCCGGGTGGTCCGCCTCAGGCGGACTGGATAATGATTTTACTATCGCGCAAATTATCCCCTATCAAAATATTCCCTTCTGGCCCGTTCCAACCACAAAGGGACACGCCCCGACGCCATCCGGGCAAACCGGTAAATTATTTGTAGTCCAATTGGACTACAAACCTATACTTATTTTATCCGGCCGGGCCCATTATTACGAAGGTTTTTCGCCGGCAGAAATAGTTTATCCGGTAGAAGTCCTGAGTCATCTGGGTATTAAACAATTAATCGTCACCAATGCGGCCGGCGGAATTAACCCTGCTTTTAAGCCGGGTGATATTATGCTGATTATAGATCATATTAATTTTATACTAAAACGGAGTCCCGATTTTATCGTGAAAGAGGCCCGGGCTATGTCTTATTCCCCTCTATTAAGAGGGGCCGAGGGTGTGTCATCCCTTTATGACTCAGATTTAATAACGCTCGCCCGAAAAGCAGCCCTAAAATTAAATATTTCGTTAAAAGAAGGCGTTTATTTAGCCACGAGCGGTCCGAGTTATGAAACGGCGGCTGAAATCAGGATGATGCGTTTTATCGGGGCGGATGCGGTCGGGATGTCAACCGTCCCGGAAGTCCTGATGGCCCGGCAGCTGGGTTTAAAAGTCCTCGGACTTTCCTGTGTTGCCAACCAAGCCACCGGATTAACGCTAAACCGCTTAAATCACCAGTCAGTTTTGGAAGTAGTGGAACAAACCAAAGAAACATTAAGCCGGTTAATTAAAGAAATTATTTAACCCCGTTAGAAAGTAATTCTACGATACTGAAATTATCCGAGACATAGTTAATTGACCCCTCGGGGAGTTTTTACCGAATAAAAATATTGACTTTTTTAACACGTGACGCGTATAATCTAATAATGAAGCTAAAACGATTATCCGATTATCTTGATTTGATGAAATCGGCTCAAGAACAGAAAGATTACCAGAAAGTAAAACGCCTGGGCGAAGCCGCTCTTAAAAAATTTTATAGCCTGACCGGTGTTTCACCGCTGGAAAAATATTTTTTATATCACCGATTAGGTAACGCTTACTCAAAACTTTTTCTTTATTCCTCCAGCCTGGACCTTTCTTACAAAGCATATCTGATTGCCTCCAAACATCATCTTAAACCGGAATTCCTGGCCAGCATTTCACATAACCTGGGAGGTACTTTTAGAGTATTACGCAACCCTAATCAGGCCTTGAGATACCTACAGAAAGTGGAGCAATATTATCAGAAATATGGAAATAAGAGAGCACCCATGACTTCAGATATGCAGATAAATAACTGGATTCACATGGCTCATTGTTACCTGCAGAAAAATGAAACGGAAAAGATGCGGGAACTGTTAGAACATAAAATATCACCCAAACTTACTACCATTACTAATAAAGGAGTCCTGGTAGATTATTATTTAGCGAGAGGTAATTATTTCCTCCAACTTCGTGAGCACGCCCAAGCTAAAGAGTGCTTCCAGAAAGGTGTCCAGTTAAGCCGGCAAGAACGACTGGACAGATGGGAAGTGCAGGGAAAAAATAGTCTGGCGATTCTTGCTATTATTGAAGGACAGGTTATCAGCGCCATTGAAATATTAAACAATACTTTCCGGGAAACCCGTCAGAAAAAAATGACCGGCCCTGCTTATGAAGTAGCATTATTATTAAGAACTTGTTATAGATTTATGAGTCTTGCCTCGGCCGGAACCGACCCGATTGAACAGAGTAAATGGGAAAATAAAGGATCGCTTTTGGAAAGACGTCTCAAGTCAATGGTTAGGCAAATGGACCATGCCAAGTTTTACGAATCAAATAAACAGGCCGAAGAGATTTTTTATCAATTGCAAAAAGAAGGCCAGTTTTCTCCGACCGCGCGGAAATTTTTGGAGATTCCCACCAAAACTATTGGCCCCGAAAACGCACCTTCTTCTTATCAAGAGGTACTTATCGGCAAATCTGCCTTGATGCAGGAAGTTTATTATCTGGTGGAAAAAACGGCACCGACCGATTTACCGATCCTGATTTACGGCGAGACCGGCGCAGGCAAGGAACTGGTGGCCCGGGCGATTCATCAGAGGAGTCTTCGCTCCCGGCGAACTTGGCTAGCCTGTAATACCGGTGCGATTCCCGAGACACTTTTGGAGAGTGAACTCTTCGGTTATGTTAAGGGAGCTTTTACCGGGGCGCAATCTGATAAAAAAGGTTATATTGAACTCGCTTCGGACGGCACGCTCTTTCTGGATGAAGTCGGTAATATGTCTTTAGGGATGCAGCAGAAATTATTACGCGTGATGGAAGACAATCTCCTCTGGCGGGTCGGGGCGGAGAAAGAGATTCCGGTTAAAACCCGTTTTGTCTTGGCCAGTAATGAAGACCTGGAAGAATTAGTTAAAGCTAAACGCTTCCGGGAAGATTTATTATACCGGATTAACACGATTATTATTACCCTGCCGCCGTTAAGGGAACGGAAAGAAGATATTCCGCTCTTAACTCAGCACTTCTTAAAGAAGTGTTTACTTCCCCGCCAGGCACTTCCCGAAATTTCTTCCGGTGCGTTAGCGCTTCTTACTAACTACTTCTGGTCGGGCAACGTTCGCGAATTAGAAAATGAAATCAAGCGGATTTTAGTGTTGCATCCTCAGGCAAAACAGATTACCGAGGAAATGCTTTCAGAAGCGGTCCGCGGTTACCGGCCCAATCTACTCCGGGAAATTTCTGAGACAGGAAAACATACTTTCAGCAATTTAACCGAAATTTTCCAGAGGAATCTCATCAATCAGACGATAACCGATTGCGGCGGTAATCTCAGTCAGGCCGCCCGGCGGTTAGGTTATGACCGCCGTAATTTATATCGCAAGATGAAACAATTAAAAATGCCCGTCCCATAACTTTGTGGTCAAAATTACCTCACCGTGTCTTTTTGACCATACTAATCCGACTAACCCCCGCATCTCTCATCACCTTGTATCACTCACAACTC
>CAKKQI010000493.1 GCA_919901895.1 Candidatus Brocadiaceae bacterium
TCTCTTTCTCTCTGGGCTCAGCGAAAGGGAATTTCGCTTCTCAGCACCGGCGATTTCACCCATCCCAACTATTTTGCCGAACTGCGTTTGAGGTTAAAACCGGCCGAGCCGGGTTTATTTGTCCTTAAAAAAGGAAATTCTTCCACCCGTTTTATTTTAACCACCGAAATAAGCAATATGTTTTCGGTTAATGGACGCGGCCGGCGTATTCATACCATTATTTTTGCGCCAAGTTTTGAAGTGGTCAGCAAAATAAATAGTGAACTGAGGAAAATCGGGAATATTGCATCAGACGGACGGCCTATTTTCGGCCGGCCGGTTAAGGATATGGTTAAACTGATTCTGGATATTTCTTCCGACTGCCTGATCGTCCCGGCCCATGCCTGGACGCCGTGGTTTTCGCTTTACGGCTCCAATTCCGGTTTTGATTCCATTGAAGAGTGTTTTGAAGAAGAATCAAAAAATATTCACTGTATTGAAACAGGGCTTTCATCCGACCCGGCGATGAACTGGCGCTTGAGCGCCCTGGATAAAATCACGCTGATTTCCAATTCCGATGCCCATTCCCCGGCTAAAATCGGCCGCGAAGCTAATGTTTTTGATTGCGATTTATCTTATTATGAAATTATTGATGTGCTTAAAAAGAAAGACGCAAAACGGTTTCTTTTCACCGTGGAATTTTTCCCGGAAGAGGGGAAATACCATTTTGACGGCCACCGTAATTGTAATATTCTTTTTTCTCCAACGGAATCTAAAAAACATAAAAACATCTGCCCGGTCTGCCAGCGGCCATTAACTCTGGGAGTAA
The DNA here is from genome assembly GCA_919901895.1 of Candidatus Brocadiaceae bacterium. Classification (GTDB taxonomy): domain Bacteria; phylum Planctomycetota; class MHYJ01; order JACQXL01; family CAKKQI01; genus CAKKQI01. Next base: position 809 of record CAKKQI010000493.1, read on the forward strand.
TGACCCGGGTTGAAGCGTTAGCCGACCGGCCGGAAGGGTACCAGCCGGCCGGAACTATCCCCGCGAAACATATGGTTCCTCTGGAAGAAATCATTGCCGATGCCCTTGGCCAAAAACCGGGAACGGTGAATGTCGAACACGAATATAACAGATTAATTGAAAAAGGCGGTAATGAATTTAAGATCCTGCTTGATTTGTCACCGGAAGAGTTGTCTCATTATACCTCCAGCCGGATTGTGGAAGGAATAAGATTGGTCCGGGAAGGTAAATTGAAAATCATTCCAGGGCATGACGGCGTTTACGGAAAAATTAAAATTTTTGACGAACCGGCTCCAGCCTCATTACCCGGTCAGGTGGCCGACCGGGGAAATCAATCATACTCCGATAAAACCGGGCCAAGCCAATCAGCCACTCCGAGATTACCGATCCAGATGAATTTGTTTTAAACATTTGAGCAAGGCATCAAGATGCGTTCGTTGATGCATCGCGGTAACGCTAATCCTCAAACGACTCTGCCCATACGGAACGGTCGGCGGCCTGATCGCCGGAACAAAAAATCCTTTCTGCCAGAGATAATCGGCGATCTTCAAAGTTTTTTTCTCGTCGCCGATCATAATCGGAATAATCGGCGTCTCAGAACCGCGCCGGTCAAAACCTGATTCCATCAATTTGTTTTTGATATAATCGGTATTAGCCCATAATTTTTTTCTTAAAACCGGCTGGGTTTGAATTATTTCTAATGCTTTAAGACCGGCGGCGCAGGAAGCCGGCGGCAGAGCGGTCGTAAAAATAAAAGGACGTGATTTACTGCGGAGGTAACTGATTAGTTTTTTAGAACCGGTCACAAATCCGCCGATGCCGCCCAAGGCTTTACTGAAAGTTCCGGTAATGACATCAATTTGTTTTTCCACTCCGAGATGTTCCGCTAAACCAAGGCCGCGATTTCCCAGTATGCCGGTCCCATGCGCCTCGTCAATAATCGTAATGGCCTGATATTTTTGGGCGAGGGTAACGATTTCTCTTAACGGGGCCGGATCACCATCCATACTGAAGATTGAATCCGTTACGATAAAGATTTTAGATGGTCGATGACAAACTGCAAATTTATTTTCCTTAAACCTTTTTAACCCCTCTTCCAAATGAGTAACATCCCGGTGGTGATAAATATATAATTTCGCCCCTGTCAGGCGGCAGGCATCAACCAAGCTGGCGTGGTTAAGTTCGTCGCAGAAAATAAAATCGTTTTTATTAACCAGCGTGGTAATAACACCGAGATTAGCCGCATAGCCGGAAGTAAAAACTAAGGCGTCTTCGGTTTGTTTAAAACGGGCCAGGGACTGTTCTAATTCTTCGTGCGGAGTAAAGGTCCCGGCCATTAAACGGGAAGCGCCGGAACCAACTCCAAATTTTTTAATGGCTGCTATCGCGGCCCGCCGTAACGCCGGATGTTGGGCCAGACCTAAATAATCATTAGTGCAAAAGGAAAGATACCATTTATCTTTGGCCGGTAGTAAGCGGCGACCGGTCATCAGTGACCGGTCATCAGTGATTTTTACACGGGGACCATTAATAGCCGCAATGGTTTTAAATTTACGAATTAATCCCTGTTGTTTTAATTTTTCAAGTTCCCGGCTGACAAAGTGCAACCCCGTATATTTCATATCAGGTGTGTCCCGCCCTTTTAAAAGAGCGGGGTGTGATTAAATTTTAAACCGAGGTCTTTTAACATCCGGATATCGTCTTCCGCAGACCGACCCGGCTGGGTCAGATACCCGCCGATCATCATCCCGTCGGCCCCGGCATAAAAAATCCATGATTGCAAATCACGTAAATTTTTTTCCCGGCCGGCGCAGATACGGATATTTTTATCCGGTAAAACATAACGGAAAAGGGCAATCGTTCGTAATATCTCCAACGGAGGTAAGGATGAATAATCGGCCAGAACGGTTCCTTTAACCGGCATCAGAAAATTAAGCGGAATGGAATCGACATTGAGGTCTCTCATCGTAAACGCCAGATCAATCCGGTCTGACCAAGTTTCTCCCATTCCAAAAATACCACCGCTGCAGACAAATAAACCGGCTTCTTTGAGATTTTTAATCGTATCAAGACGTTCCTGATAAGAATGAGTGGTGCAAATTTGGGGAAAGAAACGTTCGGATGTTTCCAGATTATGATGACATTTTCTCATCCCCGCTTCTTTCAGTTTCCTGGCTTGAGATACGGTTAACTGTCCCAATGAAGCGCATAAATATGGCGTTGAATGGTCCTCGGCCGATGAAGACGGACTTGTCCCGCTCACGGCGGGATAAGTTGTTATGAGTTCCCGGCTCATTTGACAGAGAGAATCAAAATCATCGTCCGATAATTCATTTCCGCTGGTCACAATACTAAACCCGTTAGCTCCGATTTGCCTGGTTCGTTCATAACCTTTGACCAGTTCTGTTTTATCAACCAACGGATATGTTTTAACGTTTGTAGAATGATGAGATGATTGGGCGCAGAATTTGCAATCTTCGGCGCAGGCGCCGCTTTTGGCATTGATGATGGAGCAAAGTCCGATGGTATCACCTTTAAAATGACGCCTCAATTGATTTGCCCCGTGCAGAATATCCCATAGGTCCGTGTTTTCGGAAACCAAAAATTCGGCTTCGTTCCGATTTATCTTATGACCGTTTAAAATAAACGACAGCAGGTTAGAAATGTTTAACATATTATAGGACATTGTAACAATTTTAAGTGTCACAATGCAATCGGGGTAGAGATTACCAGATTTGCGGGTGATTAGCAAGAAATTGATTATCAGTAAAATCGGCCAGAAGGGGCGTGACGGAAATATAACCGGCGCGCAATGTTTTTATATCGGACGGCACAGAAAGTACTAACGTATTTTCAGTTTTGCGTTTCTTCTGCCAGGTAGCTTCCGGTCCTGACTTCATCCAGTAATAAGAACGTCCCCGCGGGTCCGTGCTATGAATAAATTCATCTCTGGTAATGGTTAAATCTTGATGGGTGAATTTAATGCCTTTAACCCGTAAAACCCCCGTTCCGTCCCGCCCCGCCATCAGCGGGGTAAGGCGGGAACGAGGCAGGTTAATATTAAACATACTGCCGTTTGGTAACTTAGCAGATAGGAGGGATTTAATTACAGAAACCGCTTTTCGGGCGGCGGCTGGAAAATTAGACTTTCCGCGGGGTGACTTTTCTAATGAAACGGCAAAAGAATTAATGCCCCAGAGCGAGGCCTCCAGGGCCGCGGCGACCGTCCCCGAATAAAATATGTCGCCGCCGACGTTCGCCCCGTCATTGACACCGGATACAACTATATCAGGAAATTTATTCATGAATTTACAAAGAGCGATTTTAACGCAATCGGCCGGGGTGCCGTCCAGAATCAAAGAATAATGATTTTTTGCACCAAAGTAACTCGTCTTATGGACAAAAAGTGGTTTGAAAATACTGATGGAATGGCTGACCGCGCTGTGTTGATGAAGCGGGGCGATCGTGGTTACCCGGCCAAACTTATGAAGTTCTTTTTGTAATGCGAGCAAGCCGGGGCTATCGGCGCCGTCATCATTGGTAAGCAAAATATTCATAGCCGGGATTATACCACGATAACATCTTTTGTCAAAAATAAAATGGTCCCGATAGAACTATCTGCCTACCGATAAGATAAATTTTATCCTGATGTCGCATCGGGATAAAATTTATAACCAGTCATATTTATGACGGTTATATTGCGACTGAAGACGCTCCATCAAACGGGCGAAAATCTGGCTGACCCGCGATTCGGAAATATCCAGGACCCGGCCGATTTGTTTCATCGTCAAATCATCGTAAAAATATAATTCCAGCACCAGCCGCTCTTTTTCAGACAGCTTATTTTTAATGTATTCAATTAATTCCTTGTTCTGGATCATCAGAAAAGAATCCTTTTCCTTATTATCTTTAAGGAGATTTGAAGTTTCCGTCGCCGGCTCGTTCTCCTCAGAACTGTTTTTATGGTTTAATCTAAGAATACTGATCGCCGCTGCGTCTTTAACCAGTTTGAGATATTCATCGTCAGATAACCTTAACTCTTTTTTCATTTCAAATTCGGTGGGCGGCCGGCCCAGTTTGCTTTCCAGTTTTTTGCAAGCGTTTTTCAATTGATGATTCTTACTCCGGACCAACCGGGGAACCCAATCCAGGTCGCGCAATTCATCCAGCATCGCCCCCCTGATCCGGTTAACGCAGTAAGTTTCAAATTTAATTTCCCGGCTCAGGTCAAAAAGCTTAATGGCATCAACTAATCCAAAAACGCCGGCGCTGGCCAGGTCTTCCTGGTCAACACAACCCGGTAATTGGGCTCGTAATTTTTCAGACAGAAGACGCACCAGTGGAAGATAGTGTTTAATTAACCGGTTACGTAAGCGGTTATTCGGACCCCTTTTATACTTTTTCCAAACTATTGACATATCAGCAGAATTGTTCAACCCGTTCATTTTTTTCCTCCTGCCCCGATGTTACATCGGGGTTTCCCTCTCCCTAGTTTTTGTTAAATCAGCCCCGCCGCCCTTTAGCGGGACAGTCCCACCAAAAGGCGGGGCGAATAGTAGTTACGATTTTTTCTTGGCGGCCAGCATCTCTTTAATCTCTTTCAACGTGTGGTGTCGTTTCAACATTTCTATTTTGCGTAATTGTTCAAAAACACCTTCGTTATACAAGCGGTGTCCGGCCGGGGTCCGTTCGGACTCGGCAATTAATCCCATCATCGTATAATTATGGATTGTCTGGCGCGACACCTTGATGTTATTTTCCCCTAACACGCGTAAAATTTCCGCCACCCCGTAAAGTTTTTTCGGCTTAAAGTGTCTGAACATCGGATATTTCCAACCCGCCCCTCTATTTTTTACATTCCGTAAATTACGTATTATAGTTTACACTATGTAATAGTCTTTGTCAAGTAAAAAATTAAAATTTTATAAAAATATTTTTTGGTAGCGTTGGGGCTTGTCCCCAACATGCTGAAAGCGGGAGATAATCCGCCTGAGGCGGACCCGCTCTACCCAGCGGTTCGGCATGCTCACCGCCCCGAGTTTACCGAGGGGATGAATATCGGGGCGGTGTTATTAGGATAGGTTCTAAGGGAGCAGCCCATCTCTTAATTCATTTACCAGTGATTTGAAAAGATTACCCCGCTCGGCAAAATTGCGGAACAGATCGTAACTGGCGCAGGCCGGCGAAAGAAGAACCGTCTCGCCCGGCCGGGCCTGAACACGGCCAACTCGGACCGCTTCCTCTAAAGATACCACCCGGATAATTTCAGGGGAATTCGGCTGTTTTTTTAACAGGAATTCTATTTTTTCAGCGGTGGCGCCCATCAATATAACCGTTTTTGCTCTTTGAGCCATCACCTGAGCCAACTTATCAAACGGCAGGTTTTTATCAGATCCGCCGGCAATCAGGATAATCGGAGAATTGATCGCCTCCAGAGCCGCGATAGTTGAATCAGGGTTGGTGGCAATGGAATCATTGTAATATTTAACACCGTTTATCTCCGCCACCAATTCCAGCCGGTGCTCCACCCCTTTAAATTCTCTAATAGTTTCCCTGATTTGTTCCGGTGTTACGCCGAAGCGACCGGCTACCGCAATCGCCGCCAGGATATTTTCCCGGTTGAATTCGCCTAATAAATTTATATCGTTAACCGAGCAAATTTCTTGAATCCGGCCGTTGTGTTTTAAATAAAAAACTCCTCCTTTAAAAAAAGCCCCTTCCGATACTTCATTATACCGGCTGAACCAAACCGTTTGGCCCGCGCATTCACTGCCCCATTTTTTTATTTCAGCATCATCAAAATTTAAAATAGCATCATCAGCCGCCGATTGATAACGGATAATATTTTTTTTGGCATTGATGTAATTAACCATTGTCCGGTGCCGGTCCAGATGATTTGGCCGGAGATTAAGAACCACGCTCAGCCGGGGGCTTTTTTGAATAACCGACAAATCTTCCAGTTGAAAACTTGATAGTTCCAGCACCGCCGGATCATCATTCCTGATTATATTCTCCCCATTAAGAGAATCGTCTATCTTATTTAATAATGATTCCCCACCGATATTTCCGCCGACCCAGATACGACGTCCGCTTTTTTTCAAAATAGCACCAACCAGGGCGGTCGTCGTCGTTTTACCATTGGTGCCGGTAATACCGATAATCGGGCCGGGACATAACCTGAAAAAAAGATTCATTTCAGTATCAAGCGGAACGCCATGTTTTTGCGCCAGGCGTAAATAAGGTGAGTCTTTAGGGATAGCCGGATTAACGAAAATTAAATCGGCCGAGGAAAAATCAGATTCCTGGTGAGCACCTAATTTATAAGTAATGGGTAAATCTTTTAAGACGGATAGCGATTCCTGCAGTTCTGATTCTTTCCTGATATCGGTCACGGTAACCCGGGCGCCGGACCGAACCAGAAATTTGACCAGCCCCACCCCGCCGCCGAACAATCCCAATCCCATTACCAGAATTTTTTTATTTTTGCCGGGATAATTCATTATTTAATTGTTCTTTAAGTATTTGGACTCTTTTCATCAGTTCTTCGGCCAGCGGCGGCTGGTAGGGTTTAATCTCGTAAGCCAAAATATGGTCATCGCTGATGGGATAAGGGATTAAAAACATCAGGGCATCAAACGGAAAAATGTGTAACAAAGGCGGTTTAATGGAAGCATGCGTTTTGAAAGTTTGGTAGCCTTCTTTGGAAAGCGTAATTTCGCGGGTACCGTAATAAGTGAAATTAACGGTGGTCGGGGTAACGCCTTTTTCTTCGTCATCAACCAGGACCTTTGCCCCGGTCGGTTCGGAATAAATAATCAACCGCCGCTCCGCACATCCGGCGGAAACAAACAGAATTAACCCAATAAAAACAAACAGATTTAATTTTAGCGAACTCATAACAGATAATCTATCTTTTTTGCCGGAAATATTCAACAAAAATTTATCCGGACGAAATGCGGTTATAAGTGCCTCCCATTGTCTAACAATATTCTTAGGAAAAACCATTGACAGATTATCATAATATATATATATTAAAACAGTATGGAAAAAGCCCTGAAAGTTATTAACGAGATGAAACGCACCGGCATAATCGATGATTACGCAATTGGCGGCGGGATCGGCACGATGTTTTATACTGAAACATTCCACACTAAAGACCTTGATATTTTTGTTTATCCTAAAATAATATCCGGATTAATTCGTCTTGACGACATATCAGGTTATCTTAAATCAAAGGGATATCGGATGGAAAATCAATATTTTATTATTGAAGGGGTCCCGGTAGATTTTATTCCTGTTTATGACGAACTCACCCAAGAAGCCCTGAAAAAATCAGTCAATCGATCATTCGGAAAAGTTAAAGTAAAAGTATTCAGGCCGGAATATCTTATTGCGATTGCGATAAAAACAGGAAGAAATCAGGATTTCCTGAAAGTCGGCAGAATAATACAAGAAACATCCATTAATAAAAAGTTGCTGTCCGGTATCTTAAAAAGATATAATCTCAAGTATGACTTTAACTAAAGAACAATTAAATCAAGGCTGGTTAATTGCCCTTCGTATTTTCAAGGCAAAGGAAAAAACCAGAAAATTATGGGCCAAGGAACCGATCGAAAAGAAAATTAAAGAATTGATTGAACTCCAAAAGATAATGGTCACGGTAAATCCGGAATCCCGCGATAACAGGATTATTCCGTGGAAGATCTGAAGCCGAACGAGCAAACCCATCTCCGCCATACGGGACGCGCAAATTCAGCCCCCCACCCGCGTTAAATTATCTACATTTTTCCAGAATAGGAGCGAGGCGTTCGTTGGCGGGATAAATTTCCTGCGCCTGTTGAAGAACCGTCCGGGCATTGGATTGGTCGTTCAAAAGTAAATAAATCTCGGCCAGGTCGCAATAAAAATCTGATATTTTCCGGTTACGTTTGTCGCCGGATTCAAGTTTGTTAAGCAAAAAAATAACTGCCTGATAAGACCGGATGGCTTTTAGATAGTCCTTCTTTTCCCAAAACGCCTTGCCCAGCCGGAAATGCAGGTTTAAATTTTCCGGCTCCAAGTAAATCGCTTCCTCCAGCAGATTAATCATCTGATCATATTGTTTTTTCTGGTAATAAAGTTCGGCCAGTTCCCGGCGCGGTAAAAACTCGTCCGGATCATCAGGTTCTTTTTTGAAATAAAAATGTTCCTGGTCAACCGCAAAAAGTTCTTCCAGTTCGTTCAATAATTTATCAGTTTCACCGGCTTCTTTATATATTTTAGCCAGATGGTAATACGGGTTATCCCGATATTTAACATAGCGCGGAAAACATTTTTTAGCGGCCTGAAATTCTTTGATGGCGTTATCTTTTTGCCCTTCGTTCAAATAAGACCGGGCTAATTTGAAATGCGTTTCAAAATCATCGGCCCCTAATTCCAGGGCTTTGGAAAAATATTCAACCGCTTTATCGTATCTTTTCTTTTCGTAAAAAATACCGCCCAGGACCAGGTGGGCCGGTCCGCCCCGCCCAGGCGGGGCAGACGAATCAATCTCAAGAGCCGATTGAGCCATCTTTTGCGACTCCAAATAATCTTTCTTAATTAAAAGAATCTGGGCCAGCAATACCATCGCTTCGGCATCTTTATTATTCTGCGTAAGACGCCGGCGTAAGTCCGACTCTGATTTTAAATCAACCGGTTTGCGAATTTTTATCCTTTTAAGCCACTCGTTTTCAAAATAATCAAAAAATTGCCGGTCAAATTCCTTGATGGATACTCCCAGGCATTCCTGAAAAACCTCGGATTGCTTTTTCTTAGCGCCAAAGGCCTTGAGCATTTGAATGATTTTATCCATCCCGTAATGCCGGTGGATATATTCAATAATCAGCGAACTGAACAGGTAGGTATGGATCAGGTCAAACCCTCTTTTTTCGCAGAAATTTTCCAGGTGCTGGATTTGCCCTTGCTGGTAGGCCTGGTAGATTTGCATTTCCAATTCGCGTTCCCAGCCCGGGCGGAATAATTTTTCGGCATAGACCGAAGCCCCTTCGGTGAACCAGCGCGGAACCAGGAAGTTGCTAAGTTGCAGGGTAATGACGTGCATAAACTCGTGGACGGTCACCGCCCCCCAGTGAAAACGGCGTTCCTGATACTCCTGGGCTTTAGGCGATAAGACAATAAAAGTCCGGGCAAAACAGATACCCAGGGCAAAATCAATTCCCGGTACGCCGAAACTCCGGACGGAAAAATCAGACGGGTGTGGAATTAATTCAAAAAGAAGCGGTTGGACCGGCTCAAATTGATAAAGTCTGGTAAATTTACCGTAGGAATTTTCCAGCAGGTCGATAACGTAAGGCGCCAGTAATTCTTTTTCGCTTTGGTGTATTTTTATCCTGAAGTGTTCTGAAGAAACCGTTTCAAATTCTTCATCCAGAATATCTAAAACTTTCAAGGTATTGTAAACCGGCACATTAAACGGATCGTGTTCAAAAACTTCTTCCAGAATAGTTTTTCCTTTTAGTTCTGCCTCAGGTCCGAGCCGCAGATAATTCATTCCCAAAGCCACTTGGGCTTCCCATAGTTTCGGATCAAATTCCGTGGCTTTTTCATAAAATGACTGGGCTTCCAGAAATAATAATTTTCTTAAACAATTGTTACCAAGTTGCAGATAAAAAACCGCCGGCTTGGGATTTATTTTTAACACATCCTGGCATTCGGTCTTAAATTTATCAATTTCATTGGTCAGGTAATAAATACCGGCGAGGGTACCGCGGAAAGAAACAGAATTGGGATTAACAGCCAAGGCCTTGGCTGTATCGCTCAACGCTTCTTCATAACG
>CAKKQI010000494.1 GCA_919901895.1 Candidatus Brocadiaceae bacterium
TCCTAAAACCTCGAGGGTAGAAACAGGTCTCCAGACCTGTTTCTATTCATTATTTTTGGGTCGGGAAACCCGAATTACCCTCTTTTTAGGATAGTCTCTTAATATAATATACTATGTTTATTTGGTCAAGAGAAAATTTTATTGACGGCCGGGAGAATTTGTGGGAAGATATATCTCCATAAATATTGGAATAATGGAAAATTGGAATGATGTCCGCTTTTATGAGAAGTTCTGATTTTGACCTCAATTTAATGCGTAATATCGGCATCATCGCCCACATTGATGCGGGTAAAACCACCCTCACCGAACGGATCCTTTATTACACCGGAAAGGAACATCAGATCGGCGAGGTGGATGAAGGCACGGCCACGATGGACTGGATGGAAGAAGAACAACAACGCGGCATCACCATCACCAGCGCGGCCACCACCTGTTACTGGAAATTTCAATCTGCCTCGTCGGCCGACAGGAATAATAAATACCGGATTAATATTATTGATACGCCGGGGCACGTGGATTTTACCGCCGAGGTGGAGCGTTCCCTGCGCGTGCTGGACGGCGCCATCGGTGTTTTCTGCGGCGTGGGCGGAGTAGAGGCCCAGTCCGAAACCGTCTGGCGCCAAGCCAACCGCTACCAGATCCCCCGCCTGGCCTTTGTTAATAAATTAGACCGGGTCGGCTCTAACTTTAACCGGGTGGTGGAAAGTATTACCAAAAAACTTAATGCCCACCCGCTGGTGCTTCAACTACCATTAGGCAGTGCCACAAATCCCGCCTGTAGCGACGGGACAGGTTTTCACGGCGTGATTGACCTCGTTAAAATGCAGGCAATCATTTTTGATGAATCCTCGCCGGGTGAACCATTCCAGACTACCGACATCCCGGCTGATTATTTAAAAAAAGCGGAAGAACAACGTCATCACCTGATAGAAACTTTAGCCGAAAAAATAGATTGGCTGGTGGAACCGTATCTGTCCGGCCAGCCGATTGACGAACCGACCATTCGCAAGGCCATCCGTGAAGCAACCTGCGCCGGAAAACTCATACCGGTTTTTTGCGGAGCGGCGGTCAAAAACATCGGCGTGCAACCGTTGCTTGATGCCATCTGCGCTTATTTGCCGGCCCCGACCGACCTGCCTCCGGCCGAAGGGATTGACCCGCAACGTGATAAAAAAATCAAACGTGAATTAACTCAGGACGCCCCATTTTCCGCCCTGTCTTTTAAAACAATGACCGACCGGCATGGCGAACTGACTTACCTGCGGATCTACTCCGGCTCCATCCGGGAAGGCGTGATGGTTTATAACCCCCGTCTTGATAAAAAAGAACGGGTCGGCAAATTATTTGTAATGCACGCCAACCAGCGTGAAGCGGTGCCTGAAGCCCGGGCCGGCGAAATCGTCGCCGTCGTCGGATTAAAACATACCTTCACCGGCGACACCATCTGTGATATCAAACACCCCATTGTCTATGAAAAAATGCACTTCCCGGAAACCGTCATGTCTATGGCGATTGAACCAAAATCTTCAGCCGACCGCGATAAACTGCTTGAGGTAATCAATAAACTCTCTAAAGACGACCCGACTTTTCAAACGAAAACAGATGATGAAACCGGGCAATTGATTGTATCCGGCATGGGCGAACTGCATCTGGAAGTGATAAAAAACCGGATGCTGAAAGAATTCAACGTCGCGGCCAACGTCGGTGCGCCGCGGGTAGCTTACAAGGAAACTATCCAACAGGCCGTTCAGACCGAAGGCATTTTTGACCGGAAAATCGGCGAAAAGGAACAATACGCCCGTGTCGTCATTAAAGTTGAACCGGACCAGTCCCAACTTCATCCTTCCATAGAATACCAGGCCGGGCCGGATGTCATTCCGCGGGTTTACCGGTCGGCCATTGAAGACGGGCTTAAAAGCAGCACCTCCAGCGGCGCGGCCGCCGGCTACCCGATGATTTATATTAAAACTACGGTTATTGGCGGAACGGCCGACCCAAACCGTTCTTCCGAAGTGGCTTTTAACGCCGCCTCGGCCCTGGCTTTTAGAAATGCCATCACCAAAAACGGGTGCACTATCCTGGAACCGATTATGAAATTTAACATCACCACTCCCGAAGAATATCTGGGTGAAGTCATCAACGACCTGGGTAAGCGGCGGAGCGAAATCACCGATGTTGACCAGGCGGATAATATCCGGATTATCAAGGGAGTCATCCCCATTGAAGAAACCTTCGGTTATGCGACGATTTTACGTTCGTTAACCCAGGGCCGCGGGTCGTACAGCCTGGAACCAAGCGATTACCGCCCCCTGCCCCCTGAAATCCAAAGCCGTTTTGCGGAACTGAATTTTTGAAATTTTTTCTCTTTTTTATTGACATTATTAAATTTATCCTTATAATAAAGGATTTCTAATATTATTTAAAACTTAACTCTGCATTATGAAACAGAAAATTAGAATCAGAATTGAAGCGTACGACCACAAAATTTTAGACAAATCGGTTGCCGAAATTATTGACACGGCCAAGCGGACCGGTGCGCTGGTCTGCGGCCCTATCCCCCTGCCGACTAAAATTGAACGTTATACGGTTTTGCGTTCACCCCATGCGGATAAAAAATCAAGGGAACAGTTTGAAATCAGGATTCATAAACGTATCATTGACCTGACCGAACCGACGGTTAAAACCATTGACGCGCTCAAGAACCTGAATATGCCGGCCGGGGTGGAAATACGGATTAAGGCGTAACGAAAAGACGGCACTCTAAAAAGTGCCCAACCGAAATACGAAAGATTTAATTATGCTGCCTGGTTTATTAGGTAAAAAAATCGGAATGACGCAGGTTTTTAAGGAAACCGGCGAGGTGGTGCCGGTTACGATCTTACTGGTTGGCCCCTGCCCCGTTTTACAGGTTAAAAACGTTAAAACCGATGGTTATAACGCGGTCCAAGTCGGTTTTGATAACGGGAAAAAAAACCGGCTGAACAAACCAACCGCCGGCCATTTGAAAAAAGCCCATCTGGAATTACCCCAGAAACTCGTCAGGGAATTCCGTTTGGCTGACGGCGAAAACGGATTAAAGGAAACCGAAAAATTTAAATTGGGCGAACCGATTAAAGTTGATATTTTTGAAACTACTTATAAAGTTGATGTGACCGGCGTTACCAAAGGACGCGGTTTTACCGGGATGGTCAAGCGATGGAACAAACACCGCGGACCGGAAAGCCACGGTTCAATGAACGTCCGCCAGGTGGGCAGCATCGCTTCGGATACCCGTTTAACCCATGTCCGACCGGGTAAACATATGCCGGGTCATTATGGCGTTGACATGGTCACCATGCGTAATTTAGAAGTCATTAAAGTAGATAAGGATAAAAATCTCCTTCTGGTCCGGGGCGCCGTGGCCGGACCAACCGGCGGTTATGTCGTAGTGCATAAAACAAATCTCGTTAAGCCGGTGCCGGTAAAAGTTACTGAAAAAAAGAAGATTGAACAAAGGAAAAAGAAATAGTAATGAGTAAGGAATAATTAACAAGGAATCATGGATTTAAATCTGTGTAATCCATACTCAAATTATCCGTGTTAATCAGTGATTATATGATTGAATTACCGGTTTACAACAAAGAAGGCCAGGAAATTGACAAATTCCAGGTGGATGAAGGGCTTTTCGGCGGAAAAGTCCGGAACACACTGCTCCGTGACGTGGTAATTATGTACGAAAATAACCAGCGGCAGGGCACGGCTTCCACCAAGACGCGCAACCAGGTGGCCGGCAGTAACCGGAAGCCATGGAAGCAGAAACATACCGGCCGGGCCC
>CAKKQI010000495.1 GCA_919901895.1 Candidatus Brocadiaceae bacterium
TGCCTCTGCCAGTGCATCCCGCTTGTCCCGATACTATCGGGAGTGGTGGTTTGGTCAAAAACTTGCATCCGGTAAATACCGCAATTACGCTTGCCGTTTTCCGGATTCTTGGTAAAAACCAACGGTAAAGTAATATACCGGCCCGCATCTTGCGGCCAGCATTTTAAAATCGGGAATTTATCCAGCCCCGACCCGGTCGGGGCAAGCGACAGTTTGTCTTTGATAATAACTTCCTGGCACGGCCCGCTTCTGACAATTTTAGGAAATAGTTTTGAAGATAAATCCATTAATTTAGGTAAAACTTTCAATTTGTCCAGTAACCCGCCGCCGCGGGCCGGAGAGTCGATCAAGTCTGAAATTAAATCCTGCACCTGTTTGGTTAAATCATTCAAAGAATTAACACCCAAAGCCAGGGCCATCCGTTCTTCGGTCCCAAAGGCATTAATCAAAACCGGAATTTTAAAACCGGTTACGTTTTCAAAAAGTAAAGCCGGCCCTGTCCCCCGATGCGACATCGGGATGCCTTTTTGTTTAATAATCCGGTCGGCAATTTCGGTTATTTCCAGGTCACGGCTGACTTCAACCTGAACGCGTTGCAGCAATTTTTTCTTTTCTAAAACAGAGATAAAATCCCGCAGGTCTTGATACATATTTATCTCCTCGCCTATGCAGTTCTAATTAAGTAATATCACTAAGTACAGCACCAAGTAAATAGAGTTCCATTATATACTCTAGGCTAAAGCCTAATCCGCCTTAGGCGGACCACGCTTTAGTCCGCCTAAGGTGGAGGGAATTTGGTGCCTTCCCCTTTTTCTCCCAGATACAGATTAACAATCCCGCCGCTCATCGGATAAACTTTTGTTTGCCGGCAACCGCATTCGGTTAATAATTGTACCATTTTTCCTTTATCAGGAAAAGAAAGTACGGAATCAGGCAGGTAAGAATAAGCCCGTTGTTTGGCTCCGGAGATTAAATTTCCTAAAAGAGGTAAAATCTTGGTGAAATAAAACAGGTATCCTCGGGAAAAAATTTTATTAACCGGCCGGACCCCGATAAAATCGGGACGGGCGAATTCCAGGATGGCAATTCGTCCGCCGGGTACCAGAACGCGCATCATTTCTTTAATCCCTGATTCAAAATTAACCAGATTCTGCAATCCGAATGCCACCGAACAAATCGTAAAAGAGTTATTCCGGAAAGGTAATCTTAACGTATCAGCCGAGGCCAGCGTAATCCCGCCCGGCCCGTTTACTCCGGGATTGGGCAACGATTTATTTTTAATCTTATGCCGGGCTAAGTCCAGCATCGGTCTGGCAAAATCTGTGCCAATAATTTTCGTTTTATGACGGTTATATTTCTGGAAAGCCAGCGCTAATTCGGCCGTCCCCGTGCATACGTCAAGAACAGTATCCGGATCAGGAAAATCGCGCGTAGTTAGCCGAACGGTTTCTTTCCGCCAGCGGGCGTCCTGCCGGAGACTTAAAAAAGAATTCAGGAAATCATACCGCCGGGCAATCCCGGAAAACATGGTTTTGACAGACTCGGAAGTTTTTTGTTTAGCTGCTCTTGATTTATCGTTCATAATTCTTGCCGTTCCAGCCACCAGGCCGCCACTAATAATATCAATCCGAACACCGCCAGCCAGAGCACCATTGATTGGCTGGAGACCGTAAAAATTTTTTCGTTAACCATTGGTGCCGATAAGTCCGGCGAAGATAAGGTTTCTCCATTATTATTTGATTCGGATTCGTCGCAAAGGTTTACCGCAATTTTTCTTGGCGCGGCGCCTCCCCTGATTTCATAAAGACCGGTCTGAAGAGGCGTAAAACTTAAGATCTGATTGGCCGGTGATAATGACCTGACCACTCCGTCCGGACCGACCAGCGTTACCGCGCGGCTGGTTTGCGCTCCGATATCTTTTAAATTTAAAAATAAGGGTTGGGCGGTGCGGTGATAGGCGTATTCTCCGGTCGATGGCCGGTCGCCGGTTAATTCATTAATCAGGTTAGTCCAGAATACCGGAAACGAAACATCCAGCGGCCAATCAGTGGCGCTCTTATCAGCCCCGCGCCAGGTCAGGTCAAAGTTTATTAAAACAATCCGACTCGGTCCGGTCGGATCAGATTTAAGCCAGTCGCCGATTAAGGGAAACACGCCGGTCTGTCCCGGCCGGGACGGGTCGCTGCCTGAAACCAGTAACTGAAAATAATCTTTTTCTTCCGGAAGAATTTCCACCTGAACCGCTTCCCAGATATGAATCTGTTTTAAATCCACATAAGATAAAAAAGGAGAATTTTGGTTTACATAACTAATTTGGGGGTTTGATATTTTACCTTTAATGCGGAACGGCCCAAAGTCGTCCGGCGGATTGATTAAAACCATTTGGGCCCCAGTTCTGATTGAATCAGGCAGATTGTTATTATAGATATAAAGGTCATAGTTATTATTCGGGATATCGGAGCGTTCCGGAAAATATTCAATTTCTAAATGTGGAAGAGATTGAAGTATTTTAAGAAGCAGGGCATTATTTGATCCGGTTAAACAGATTTTAACGGTTGATTTTTCCTGGCGGTTTAACCAGACGGTATTATCGCATTTTAAATCATCATCAGTTGTTAAGGTAGCCTGAATCACTTCCGGCAAAACGCCGGTGTCTGTTAATAAATCCAGGGCCGGAAATGTTAATGACCGTTTTGTTTCCGGCGGCAATTCAACCGGCGCGGAAAAAATTTCTTGACGGTCGGAATAAATAATTAATCGTCCGATTTTATTTTTTTTTGAAAAATTATGAGCCGTCATAAAAATATCGTAATTGTGGCCGGTCCCGGGAGTGGCGGCCAGATGGGTAATCGCGCTGTTATCGGACGGTTCGCCCTGAAGAAGCCAAACCGGTTTTATTTTTAACAAATCCATTAAATTATCAGGCGGTGGCTGGTCCGACCCGAAATAAACGGCGGCCGACGGCGGGGAACGGTTAATCAACCCGGCTGAATGGTTAATTAAAGAAGTCAGGTCGGCCGGCGCATCGGTTGGCTGCAGTGTTTTTAAATGCTTAAGGGAGTCCGCCGGCGTTTGTTCGGTCACAACCGAAGTAAAACCACCTGACGCGGTAATAATCGTCACCCGGCTTTCATTGTCTAATGCCTGCAATATCCGGCTGAGTTCACCGGTTAAATTTTCCCAGCGGGTCTGGCCTGAGGGAGCGATTGTTTTTAAACTGGCTGAGTTATCCAGAAGGATAATCACGTTCCGGGAAACCGAATAAAAAGTTGAGCGGATGGGATGGCTTAAGGCCAGCACCAGGCTGCCGACGCCGAGGCATTGTAAAATCAAAAGCAAAAGTAGTCGCTTCCGGCGAAGCGGTGGTTCTGAAGTTGCGGCTGATATTTTTTGCCAGATAAAAATGCTGGGAATAGTAATGGTTACCGGTTTCATCCGCCATAATCGCAAAAGAATAATGAGCGGAATTAATAACAGCCCCCACAGGGCATAAGGATATTGGAGATACATAATTATTTGAGAGGTCGGGAAGTTTCGTCCCCGAACCATCATCTTATGTTAACGAGATCCTTCGTCCCCCGATGGACATCGGTGTCCTCAGGATGAGGGGTCGGGAAACTCTCCGCCCCCTCAATTATTTTAAAAGTCCACCCTGACGCAAAAAAGTTAAAATTAATGTTTCCAGTCCCGCTCCGGCGGGAGTATCCACGTGGAAGTACTTAATTCCATGCTGAAGGCAAAAAGAATGCCATTCTTCTATAAACTGTTTTAAAGTTTGGCGGTAAAGTAGTTCTATTTTTTTATTAATAAAAACAGTTTTGGTTGCGCCGGTTTCCGAATCTTTTAGTTTTACCGGACCGTCCCGCCAAGGCGGGGCAAACGGTTGTTCTTCTTCCTGGTCCAGCAGATGAAAAATACTGACGTCAAATCCGCGCCGGACGAATTCAAGGATTTCCCGTCCCGCCGATAGCGGGGCCAGTCCGGCGATTGCTAACGACTCCGATTCCGGCTTGCCCGCCGGTGAGGCGGGCTGAAAGCCCATCAGGTCTGAAATTAAAATTAATAATCCCTTTTTTCTGATTTGTTTGTTTAAGGAATTTAAAATTAGCGTCAGATGGGTTTCGCCGTGCGGAATAAGTGATTCTAAAAATTTCAGCGCTCCAAAAATCTGGTTTTCTTTCTGGAATACCGGAGAATGTTTTAAGGTTTTATCGGAAAAGCCGAATAATTGCAGCCGGTTGCGGGTAATTAATCCGATATAACCCAGGGCGGCGGCAATCTGGCATGTATATTTGAATTTTATTCCTTTAGTTTTATTCCGGGCCGGGCCTGGTGTTTTCATTGAAGTAGTGGTGTCAAGCAGAAGATAGACCGGGAAAGATTCCTCCCGGGCGAATTCCTTGATGAAAAGTTTTTCGGTGCGGCCGAAGATATTCCAGTCAATATAGCGGGTTTCGTCGCCGGGTGAGTATTTGCGGTAATCGCTGAATTCTAACCGGCCGCCTTTTTGCCGCAGGCTTTTTTCGCCGCCGGTCCCAGAGTAAACGGTTTTTTGAACCAACCATTTTAACCGGGCTAATTTTTTTAAAAAATCTTCGTCAAATAATTCAGGTCTGTTCATTTTTTATGACTTGCCCCGCCAGAGGCGGGGAAGGTTGTAGGAACGGCGGTATGTCCCATACGATACCTACCTGAGGTTTCTTATAGTTCGGTAGACTCACTCTAAATGTTCTGGTTCCGGACGGATGGTTAATTTAATATCCGCAAAATCTTTTTCCTGTTCCAGTTCAATCCGTTTCTGCCGGGCCAGTTCCAGTGAGGCCAGTAAATTTTTCACGACCTTAAAACAGTCGGTCGGCTGGCCAACCAGTTCGGAAAACATCAGGGATGATACCTGTTTTAAGCGGTTGATAATATTTTCAATAAATTGTTCAATGGGGACATCATCATAGAGAATGGAAGTGGATATATCCAGGGTGGTTTCGCGGCTCAGGCGGCTGAAAGAACGAACCAAAGTCCAGAGGTCAAGTTCAATTAAAGTTTCTTTGGCTTCTTCTTTAAGCGGCTGGTCCCGCTGAAGGCGGGGCTGGTTCAGGATGATTAAAGTAGCCTGCAAGATGGTTTCCGGCCGGCCGCATTTTTTGGAACGCTCCTCCATCAGAGAACTGAATTGCCGGGAAAAATCTTTGTATTTTTTGTATTCAATCAGTTTGCGCACCAGTTCAAAACGGGGGTCTTCTTCCTCCGGTTGTTCTTCTTCCTCCCGCGGCATCAGGGTTTTACTTTTGATTTCCATCAAGGTGGAAGCCATGACCATAAATTCGCCCGCCAGGTTGATGTCCAGTTTCTGCATCATTTCCAGATATTTGATATACTGGTCGGTTACCCGGGCAATGGGAATATCG
>CAKKQI010000496.1 GCA_919901895.1 Candidatus Brocadiaceae bacterium
AGCAGTTTCACCGCTTCGGTATCAATATAATAATGTTCCAGATCAATGTAAGGGATTCCCAGATGGGCGCTGAGGGCGCGGGCAATGGCGTCTTCGCCGGCCAGCCCTTTTTGAACCAGGACCGCCCGTAATGATTGGTCGGTCTGGCGCTGTTCTTTCTGGGCGTCGGCCAGTTGCTCCAGAGTAAGCAGCCCCGCTTGAAGCAGGGCGTTTTCCAGCGATTTTTTTTCCTTTTTAAAACCTAATAATTCTTTAGCCATTAGTTACAACAAAAACTGCCTGATTTCGCTTAAGAGATGTTCCGGTTCAAACGGTTTTGTTAAATATTTATCGGCGCCGGCTTTCAATCCTAATTTCATACTTTTATCTTCCGCTTTACCGGTCAGCATAATAATAGGAATATCTTTGTACCGTTCGTCAAATTTCAGGATGCGGCACATTTGATAGCCGTCTAACTGCGGTAACATTAAGTCCAGGATGATTAAATGGGGCGAGTCCTGATAAACTTTGTTCAAACCTTCCAATCCGGTGGCGGCCGTGGTTACGTCAAATCCGGCGCTGGATAGTTTTAACTGGAGGATTTCCCTGATGTCCGGGTCGTCTTCAACCACTAAAATTTTTTTCTTTAGATCATTCATTATGCGGTTTCGAATAAATCATGAGACCTTTCGTCTCGCCTAGGCGGGATAGCCCCTTCGCCCTGAGCTCAGTGCCAAAAGGCAAATCTTTTTCGGGATTACATAGTTTAAGTATAGTTATTTATTTCCTGATAGTCAAGAACTTTTAATAAGAAGGATGGAATTAATTGGAGATGATTTTTGGGATACTGCTGCGAAAAAAAAAGTCCGGCCTGTCTGTTCTGAAAGCCTTCGGGACGCCGGCAGGCGTTTTTGCTTTTTACAGCCGGCGATCCGCCTATCGGTCCGCTTCGCTCTCGTAAAGGCGAGGTGAGCGAGGCAAGTTGGTCGTTCTTGTTTTTTTATCGCTGATAATTCTGGGATCAAGCGGCAGCGTGAAAAAAAAGGTGGTTCCTTTGCTTTCCCGGCTTTTGACCCAGATTTTCCCGTGATGGGCTTCAATAATATGTTTAACCAGCGCTAATCCCAAACCGGTGCCGCTCACCTGACAGTTAAGGTCGGTATCAACCCGGTAGAATTCATTAAAGATTTTCTTGAGGCTGGTTTTAGGAATACCGATCCCGGTGTCGGTAACCAGATTGAGGAGATAATTCTTTTGCCGGCGGACACGGATATTAATATTGCCGCTTTCCGGCGTATATTTTACGGCGTTATCCAGCAGGTTAATAAAAACCCGCTCCAGTTGTTCCTGGTTGCCCCAGATCGGCGGTATTTTTTTGGGGAGATTAAAATCAATGATTATTTTTTTCTTGTCAGCCAGCGGTTTAGCCACCGGCAAAGCATTATTAATAATCGTACCAAGTATTAAGGAAGTTCTTTTGGTTTTAATGCCGCCGGAGGCGATGCGCGAAATATCCAGTAACTGGTTCACGAGATTATTCTGGCGGTGGCAGAGGTGTTCAATTTTTTGCAGGGAGGTCTGTTGTTCGCGGGTCAAACCGCCCATCAGTCCGTCTAAGATATTGGCTGTATGTCCGCGGATGGCTGAAAGCGGGCTGCGTAATTCATGACTGATATTGCTGATAAATTCTGTTTTTAACTGGCTGTTTCTTTTTAACTTGAGATTTTGTTCTTTAATCTGGAAGTGCAATCTTGCGTTATGAATGGCTATAGTTGCCTGATTGGCCAGGGTAGTTAGCAATTCCAGGTCATCATCGGTATAAGCCGGGTGAATGGAATCGTATGATTGGTTGATATTCAGAACGCCGATTAATTTTTTGTTGATTTTTAACGGAACGCTGAGGGCTGATTTAATATGTTTTTTTCCGCCCAGGTGAGAGAAGTCCGGATGTTGTTTTAAGCCATCCAATAATAAAAGAGGTTTATGATGCTGGGCGACCCAGCCGGCAATCCGTTCGCCTACTTTAATGGAAGTGCTTTTGGTCACCTCCGGTTTCAAACCGACCGATGCCTTAATCTGCAGGCGGCCGTTTTTTTCGCTTAAGAGCATCAGTGACCCGGTGTTCGCATCAAGCGTTTCCATGGCCAGGTTCATAATGCGGTTTAAAACGATTTTCAGGTCAAGAGAGGAAATAATTTTTTCGCTGATTTCAAATAGGGCGTTCAGCCGTTTTTTTTCTCTGAGCCGTTGTGATGCGTCGGGAGTTTTCTTTTTTTGATTGTCTGTTTTCGCTTGAATCATCAATTATTATTATATCGTAATCTCTAACTGGAGTCAACTTAAAATTCAATTCATTTGACATTTTTTTTATAAATGATTTAATCTATGGAATTTTTCAAAGGGAACATTTTATGCAACTGCAGAATATCAGGAATTTTTGTATCATTGCGCACATTGATCACGGGAAATCAACCCTGGCCGACCGCCTGCTGCAATTGACCGGCGCGGTCAGCTCGCGTGAATTTCGTGACCAGTTTTTAGATGCTCATGAGATTGAGCGCGAACGGGGGATTACCATTAAAGCCAAAGCCGTCGTGTTGAAGTACCAATATCAAAATCAGGAATATTTGTTGAATCTGATTGATACGCCCGGACACGTTGATTTTAGTTATGAGGTGTTGAGAAGTTTGAAGGCCTGCGAGGGGGCGCTTCTTTTAGTTGATGCGACCCAGGGCGTCCAGGCGCAAACAATGGCTAACACCATCCTGGCCCGGGAGGCCCATCTTAAAATTATTCCCGTGATTAATAAAATAGACCTGCCGACCGCTCATCCGGATGAAGTTACCGAAGAAATGCAAAATTCTTTAGGCATCGCCGCCGGGGAAATCATCCGCGTCAGCGCTAAAGAGGGCACCAATGTTTCTGCCATCCTGGAAGCCGTCGTGGAAAAAATCCCGCCGCCCCAGGGTAATTCAGGCGGGCCGCCCCAGGGATTAATTTTTGATTCCGTTTATGATGAATACCGGGGTGTAATTATTTACGTGCGGATGATTAATGGCGCAATCAAACGCGATGATGAAGTCGTGATGCTTAATACCAATCGTATTTGCAAGGTGGAAGAGGTCGGTAAATTTAACCCGCGGATGTTCCCCGTGGAAAAACTAACCGCCGGCGAAGTCGGCTATATTATCGGTGGCATAAAAAATATCCGGGATATTAAAATCGGCGACACGATTACTCTCAACTCCACCAGGGAATCGGTTAGTCCGTTACCCGGCTACCGGGAACCTTTACCGATGGTTTACTGCGGTTTTTATCCCAGCATAGACAGCGATTTTAAAGAATTGAAAAAAGCAGTGGAACGCCTGAGTTTAAACGATTCTTCTTTCAGTTATGAGCCGGAGACTTCCGAGGCATTAGGTTTCGGGTTCAGATGCGGGTTTCTCGGATTGCTTCATATGGAAATTATCCAGGAACGGCTGGAACGCGACGAGGGGGTTTCAGTGATTCAAACCGCCCCAACGGTAACTTATGAAGTGTTGTTTAAAGAAGCTAATGAAACAAAAACCATCAGGGTTGATAATCCCGCCAAATTACCGGATGAGTCAAAATTAGTTGAATTAAGAGAACCACTGGTTCGTTTGAGTTTGATTATTCCGACCGAATCAATTGGCCAGATAATGCAATTATGTGAAAACCGGCGCGGGAAAGTGGTCCGGACCGAATATATCAGCCCGCAAAGGGTGATTCTTACTTACGATATGCCGCTTTCCGAAATTATTTTTGATTTTTACGACAAATTGAAATCAATCACGCACGGGTTCGGGACGATGGATTATGTTTTTATGGGATATCAGACAGAGGATTTAGTTAAATTACGGATTTTGGTGGCGGATCTTGAGGTTGATGCCTTTTCCACGATTGTGCATCACAGCCGGGCTGAGGCATTGGGCCGGCAGATTATTACTATTTTAAGAAAAGAAATACCGCGCCATCTTTTTCAAGTGGCTTTACAGGCCAGTATCGGAAAGCGGATTATTGCCCGGGAGAATATTAAACCGCTGGGCAAAAACGTGACGAGTAGATGTTCCGGGGGCGATATTACCCGTAAAAGGAAACTCTGGGACAAGCAAAAGGCGGGTAAGCGCAAATTAAAAAATGTCGGCCGGGTGGAAATACCCCAGGAAGTTTTTCTTTCGGTCCTGAGCCGGAGAGAGTCATAGTTATAATTTTATAGGTAATAAGGTGTTAAGTATTCGTATGGCCAATCAGGAAAGCCGTAAATGACTTTTTGAACGGGCGCTAATCCTGCCAAATTAACAAAATATTTGACAAAACAGCGGTTATTTATAAAATAGGGACAAATTTCGCATTTTTAATATATTGCTTGATTTACAAATGTTTTCCCTTGTCTATGAATAAACTAAAATTTAGTTTGACCGTTTCAACTGTTGCCTGCTTGGTCATCCTCGCCGGCGGGATTGTTTCCGCCCAGCAGACGGATGGTCCGAATTACCAAGAAGCCACCAAATCACAGGGGGCTGATACGGTGACCATCAGCGGTCCTAAAGAAGCAAACGTAAATCAACCTTATGAAATTACCATTCAAGGGGCAACGAGCGCTGATAATCGTTCCTGGCATTTTCTGGAAAATGGGAAACTGATTGACAGTGAAACCTGCAGCCGGGGACAACAGGTTACCAAAACTTACTCGTTCACGCAAACCACGCCGGGTGATTATACATATGTGTTTAGTTTCCGTGGTTTAAAAGGCGCCCACGCCTGGCCTGAACATACCACGGTTTTTATTACGGTCAAGGTGGGCCGGCCAACCATACCGGTACCAACCGTGATAACCACGACTTTGGTAATTCAACCTTTTAATTATGTACGGCTGGGAATTCCTCAAGACATAGAAATTAAATTAAAAACATTTGATGGCCAAAATACCTCGCGGGCGATAACGGTGGAGGTCGCTTTAAAGATTCAACCGGATAATCAACAGTCCGGTCAGGCTGAAATAAAACCGGTCAAAATAACCTTAACGATATCTTCTGGAAAAAATGAAAGTAAGCCGGTAAAAATTACCATTAAAGGAACGCAGTTAAGTTCTGAAGCAAATGATGTCGCGTTAGTTGCCAGTGTGACAAAAGCCTCCAATACCGTGGTGGAACCGGCTGAAACCACCCGCCCCTTTACGGTGATTCACTTTGATTTAGCCATTAACCGGTTAAAAGACGCTAAAGAAAACTGGGGTGTTTCTAATAAGTGGCAGCCACTTTCCGAAATGGAAGAAGAGGATCTGGATAAAAAACGTGAATTTTTTGGAGGACTGGTCGGGTTGAACGGCGATGACGACGACCAGAATTATAACCTGGACCGTGATGACACTTCATTCGGTAACAAGGAAAATGACGCGGTGCCTTTGGATGTAAGCGTTACCTTCCCGGTAGAATCTCCCGTTAGATTGAAACTGACCAATGAATCTGATAAAATCAGGGTCTGGCGCGAGCGCGATAAGGCCTTGGTTTTGGGCCGTGGCGCAGTTTCGCAGGAATTATTATTAAGAGACCTTTCTAATACGCAACCGGTGGCAGAACGATTCCTGGTGGAAGGAGTGGATTTCAGCCAAGTCAAAAATGATATAACGTTGATACTGGAAATCGGAGGCGGCCCCGGCGGTACGGGAACAGGACCGCTATTTGCCGACACCGTCAAACTAACCGTGGTGGGAGTGGAAGTCCGGATAAAACCAACGGCTTCAGACCCAAGCGCCGGTTTTATCGGATTGATTTCTGCTTCGGGTAAACCGGCGGAGATGGATAAGTTAGTGTATGTGTCTCAACACCCGCGGGTCTATGCCCATGTTTATACGGCCGGGTTGTTGTTACAGGGAACAGACGATGACGTTGATTTG
>CAKKQI010000497.1:0-11725 GCA_919901895.1 Candidatus Brocadiaceae bacterium
GATTGACTACGAAACCATCTACACCACTGACTTTATTGACCAGATTGCCTTTCCTGAGCACCGCGATGTGGTGGACACGATTAAAGACCTGGTCAGATTCCTTGATAGATATGATTTTGCCAAAATCGGCGTGGATATCATCGGTCGTATCTTTGAGGGCTTAATCCCGGTCAAGGAACGGCATAATCTGGGCCAGTTCTTTACCAATCCTGATATCGTGGATATTATCCTGCGGTTCTGTATGAAACACGAAAAGGACAAGGTCTTTGACCCGTCCTGCGGCACCGGCACATTCTTGGTCAGGGCATACCAGCACAAGAAACTGATGAACCGTCGTCTGGGGCACGAGGAAATTCTCAAGACACTCTGGGGCACGGATATTGCCAAATTCCCGGCACATTTAGCCACCATCAATTTAGCCATAAACGACCTTGGGGTTGAGGAAAATTATCCCTATATCCTGCGGGAGGACTTCTTTACCCTGACCTTAGGCGGTTCTAAATACAAACAGTATGATAAATCACGGATGCGCGAGGTCAAGGGAGTGGGCAAGGCCAAGATAACTATTCCTTATCCGGCCACCGTTGACTGCATCGTTGGTAACCCGCCTTATACCAGACAGGAGGAAATCCCAACTACCGCGGCGTGAATAAGGCGCAACTGATTGATAATGCCCTGTCAGACTTGAATGGCAAACCGTTGGCAACACTATCTAAAAGGTCCGGTATCCACGCCTATTTCTTTGTCCACGGATTTAAGTTCCTTAATAACGGGGGTAGATTTGGTTTTATCGTCTCCAATTCCTGGCTGGATGTGGATTATGGTAAGGGCCTGCAGGAATTCTTTCTCAAGCATGCTAAAATAGTGGCTATTATAGAATCTAAGGTAGAACGATGGTTTGCTGATGCGGATATCAATACCTGTATCGTCATTCTGGAAAAGGCATCAGGAGAGAAATTATCTAAAGAGCGCGATAATAACCTGGTCCGCTTTGTCCAACTCAAGAAGAAACTGACTGAACTCAATATCCAGCCGATTTCCGATATCTGGGATAAGCAAAAGGCACGGCTGGATACCATTGATGAATTGATTAAGACCATATTAGGACATAACGAATATTATGAGAATGACGAGATGCGTATCTTTTCCAAGAGCCAGAAAGAACTATGGGCAGAGGGGTTTGACAAAGAGACCAATACATATGTCGGAGACAAGTGGGGCAAATACATTCGCGCCCCGCAAATCTTCTTTAAGATATTAGAGAAATGTAAGGATAAACTCGTCCCACTCAAAGAAGTGGCAGATGTGCGGCGTGGATTTACTACCGGTGCCAATGAATTCTTCTACCTGACCGAGGCCGAGATAAAACACTGGGGGATTGAGAAAGAATTCTGGATGCATAAAGAACCCATTCGTTCCACTCAGGGTAAAGGCGATAAATGGGTGCCGAATTATGTGATAAAATCACCTCGTGAATGTGAGTCTATCATAGTGAAGCCTGAAGACCTAAAATATAGGGTGTTAATGGTACATAAGAATAAAAAGGAATTAAAAGGAACTAATATTATTAAATATATTAATTGGGGTGAAAAGAAAGGGTTTGACAAACGTCCTACTTGTGCCAATCGTGGTGAAAGGTGGTATGATATAGGGAAGCGAATTCCAGGGCAATGTTTCTGGATGATGACAATTAGTGAAAGGTATACAACAAACTTTAATTCATCTAATGTTTATGCTGATGCAAGGCTTTATGATATCTATTGTAAAGATAATGCGGAACTCGTTTGCGGATACCTAAACTCTACTTTAGCAAATTTTCTAATAGAAATTTTGAGCCGCAGTTATGGAGGAGGCGGAGGTCCCATAGATGTAAAGGTTTATGAGGTGCTAATATTACCTATTATAAATTTAGCTAAATTGAGCAAAAATCAAGAAGTAAAAGCTAATAAAATATTTAATGAATTCAGCAAACGAACAATATCTACTATATTCTCGGAAATTGGTGCAAATTTACCCGATGAGGTTTCCCTGGACAAAGTCAAGCCGGACCGGCGGGAGCTTGATAAAATCATTATGGGTGATATCCTGGGCTTAACAGATGAGGAGCAGTTAGAGGTTTACCGGGCGATAGTTGACTTGGTCAAGTCCCGTCTGGACAAGGCAAAGAGTTTCGGCAAGAAAGGCAAGACCAGGGACGGGGTTGATATGCAAAAGGTATTGGAAGAATTAGATACAGAAACAGATAAAGATTAGATATGAATCCCACGAGATTTTATCGGACATACATCAAACCCCGCAAAGACCTGCGTGAGGTTGACCTGCCCAACCGGGTTGACCGTAACGAGATACGGATTGAAAAGACGATGTTTCCGAATGACGTGCGCCTTTATTACTGGAAAGATAAGCACATCCAATGCCAATCCGAATTAGAGGCGCAGTATCTTAAAATCTGGCTCAAGCACGGACTGACCACCATTGAGATACCCAAAGACGAAAAGTATCTGGCCGAGATTATGCCTATTCTGGAAAAGGTAGAAAAGATTGTCTATGAAGCGGCTGAAGAGAAATTAGCCGGCTATCGGGAAGAGACCCAAAAGAATATCATTGACGGACTCTTTTGGAAAGTCCACGATGATGAAGCAGAATATAATCCAGATAAACCAAAGAAAAAGCAACCAAAGGTTACCAAGAGACTCTAACAAAAACCACACGAATCGTTCTCCCGCCCCGGCGGGACGGGACGACGAAGCAATCCCGATGAGATTGATTCATCCGCCCCGCCGCTACCAAGATGTAACAACAGCAGAGGTGGGTTTTTCAACAGTCTCACGTTACATTACTTTTCGGTCTTTTAGCCAGCCAAACATAATTTTTATCATCAGTGCCGATAAAATTTTTCTTGACTGATTTATAGTAGTACTATAAAATAGTCATATGTATAAAAGACGCCATCTGGAAGAAATCATTCTTAAACTTTCCGGGAGTTTTCCGGTGATTTTACTGACCGGCCCCCGGCAGGTGGGTAAAACTACTTTGTACGAATACCTTGCTGATAAAAGTAAACATAATTATGTTTCCCTGGATGAGTTTGAGATGCGTTCGCTGGCTAAAAAAGACCCCGGATTATTCCTGGAACAATACAGGCCGCCCTTAATAATAGATGAAATCCAATATGCCCCCCAACTCTTGCCCTATCTTAAGGCAAGAGTTGATAAGATGAAAGGTAAATGTTCTTACTGGTTGACCGGTTCTCAGCATTTTCATCTGATGCGCGGGGTTTCTGAATCTCTGGCCGGCCGGGTAGCGATATTAAAACTTTTAGGATTTTCTCAATCAGAAGAAACAGGGGCCGATCCTTCCGGAGGTGCCTGGGTTCCCGAAGCGATGGCTTCTAATCAAAAGTATTCTGAGATAAACCTGCTGAAGTTATTTGGAAAAATACTCAGGGGAAACTTTCCAAAATTATTACATAAAAATGCGCCGCCGCTGGAAACGTTTTATGGTTCGTATGTTCAAACTTATATTGATCGTGACCTGCGGGACCTGGTGCGGGTTGGTTCGTTATCCAGTTTTGAAAAATTTATCCGGTTGTGCGCGGCGCGGACGGCCCAGATACTGAATCTTTCAGCGGTCGCGCGGGATAGCGATGTCAGCGTGAATACGGCTAAAGAATGGTTATCATTGCTGGAAGCTAGCGGACATATTTACTTATTAAGACCATACTACAAAAATATCAGTAAACGTCTGATAAAAGCGCCCAAGATTTATTTTTTGGATACCGGATTAGTTTGCTATCTGACCGGTTGGAAAAGCGCGGAAACCGCAATGAAAGGAGCTATGGCCGGCGCCTTGTTTGAAACGTTCATCATATCAGAAATAATAAAAAGTTTCTGGAATCATGGAGAGGAATCTCCTTTATGGTATTTTAGAACCAAAGAAAAAGAAGAAGTTGACCTTATTATTGAAAGAAACGGAAAACTCTACCCCGTTGAAATCAAACTGTCTTCCAGGATATCAGAAGATGATTTAAACGGAATTAACAGTCTTGGGAAAACTAAAACATTATTAGGGCCAGGTGTTTTTATTTGCGCTGCGACCAGAACTTATCCGGTGCACCCGAATATAACGGCTGTGCCTTATACAATTATTGAAACATTTTAAAAATTTAGCCGAAACGTATTACTGTAACGAATAAACTTGTTGACTAAATAGTTTACAAATTTTACGGTTTGGCTAAAGAAGAAATCGTCCAAGAACTAAAATTTATGTCCAACTACAAAATCGGCATTGACGTCGGCGGCACCTTCACGGATTTTTTGCTGACCGAGGCAAACGGCGCCAGTTATATCTACAAAGTCCTTTCCACCCCGGACGACCCTTCCATCGCGACAATTAAAGGCATTGCCGAAATGGCCCGCGACCGCCACATTTCCACCAAAGAATTCCTAAAAAACGTCAGCGTGATTGTCCACGGGACTACGGTTACTACCAACGCCGTTTTAACCTTTACCGGCGCTAAAACCGCCTTGCTGACGACCAAAGGCGTCCGCGATGCCCTGGAAATGCGCCGCGGCATCCGCGAAGAACAATATAATAACCGCTATCAAAACGTGGAACCGCTGGTGGAACGTTACCTGCGCTATCCGGTGGAAGAACGACTTGATTATCAGGGCGAGATGATTACACCGATTAAAACTAAAGACGTGGAAGATGGGTCTCAACTTTTTCTTAAAGAAGGGGTGGAAGCCATCGCTGTTTGTTTTATGAATTCTTTTGCGAATAGTGAACACGAGGAAATTGCGGCAAAAATAATCAGGGATAAAATTCCCGCGGCTTATCTGACCGTTTCCAGTTTATTCCTGCCTTCCATCAGGTTTTACGACCGGCTCAGCACGACCGTGCTTAATTCTTATGTCGGTCCGATTTTAAAACGCTATCTTGATGCGCTTCTGGAAAAACTTAAAAACGAAGAATACCAGGGAGTACTTCTGATTATGCAATCTAACGGCGGGGTGATTTCTCCTCAGATTGCGATTGATAATGCGGCTGTCACGTTACTTTCCGGCCCGGCCGGCGGACCCGTCGCCGGGATTGTTTATGCCGGCGTTCAGAAGTACGATGATTGTATCACGATGGATATGGGCGGCACCAGTTTTGATGCGGCTTTAATAAAAAATAAAACTCCTTTGGTGACCACGGTTGGTGAAATCAACCGGTTGCGGCTGGCTCTACCAATGCTGAACGTGGTAACCATCGGCGCCGGCGGGGGCAGTATCGGCTGGATTGATGAAGGCGGGCTTCTGCGGATGGGGCCCCGGAGCGCGGCTTCTAAACCCGGTCCGGTTTGTTATGACCTCGGCGGTGAACTGCCTACTTGCACCGATGCTGATTTAGTCTTAGGTTATCTGGACAAAGATTATTTTGCCGGCGGTAAAATTAAACTCAACCTGGATAAAGCCAAAAGAGCGATAGATGAACACATTGCTAAAAAATTAAAACTCAGATTGGAAGAAGCCGCAGTCGGAATGTATCACGTGATTAATAACAATATGGCGGCGGCCGTGCGGGAAGTGGCCGTCAAGCACGGTCAGGACCATCGTGATTTTCCGCTGGTGGTCGCCGGCGGGGCCGGTCCGAACCACGCCTGTATGATTGCCCTGGAACTGGAAATCCCGGTTCTGATTGTCCCGCGTGAATCTTCTATCTTCTGCGCGGCCGGAATGTTGATGTCCGATCTTAAACATCATTTTGTCCGGACTTATGCTACCTCTCTGGAGAAAATAGGGCAGAAGCGGTTCAAGTTATTATTTAACGAAATGAAAACCGAAGGAATACGACTTTTGAAAACAGAAGGCATCCTGGAAAAACAAGTGGAATTTATTTATTCTCTGGATTTGCGATATGTGAATCAGTATCACGAGGTTAGCGTGGAAATTACGGCTAAAGAAGCGGCCAACGTTGATATAAAATCTATCCGGTCAAAATTTCATCCCCGGCACAACGCCCTTTACGGTTATTCTCTGGAAAACGAGGGAACGGCGGTGGAACTGATTAATATGCGGTTGGTCTGTACCGGCCGGACGGATAAACCGCGTTTCGTGGCCCAGAAATACTCCGGTAAAAACCCATCTTCTGCTTTTAAAAACAGACGTAAAATTTTTCTGCCGAGAAATAAAAATTTTACAGTGGTGGATGTTTTTGACGGATTTAAACTCAGGTATGGCAACCGGATTAAAGGACCGGCCATTATTGAACAGGTCAATACCACTACTTTGGTGACACCGGAATATAATGTCCTGGTGGATAAGTATGGGAGTTATACGTTGTATCTGAAGGAGAAGGAAGCGGAGGTTAAAGAAAGATTAAGGATATAAAAAAAATGATTGGAAGAATGAGCCGCCTTTCCATCCGGCCGCTCTTCCGTTGTTACAATAAAGGTTATTTTCTATGGTGAGAGACCGTTACATCGTTCACGTTGATATGGATGCTTTTTTCGCGGCCATTGAGCAGCGTGATAATCCGGCCTGGCGCGGCCAGCCGGTCGTGGTTGGGTCTGACCCCAAAGGCGGTCGCGGCCGGGGAGTCGTTTCCACCTGTTCCTACGAAGCCAGAAAGTTCGGGATCCATTCGGCCATGCCGATTTCAACCGCGTATCAAAAATGTCCCCGGGCAGTTTTTTTACCGGTTGATATGGAAAAATATAGTCTGGTTTCCCGTCAGATTCATCGTGTTTTATATGATTTTACACCGGAAATAGAACCAATCGGTATTGATGAGGCCTTTCTGGATATTAGCGGAAGTTACCATCTTTTTGGTACGCCGCGCCAGACCGGCGTCCTGATAAAAAAACGGATCAAAGAAGAAACTGGCCTGATTGCTTCGGTCGGGCTGGCCCCGGTAAAAATGGTGGCTAAGATCGCTTCTGATTTCGGGAAACCGGACGGTCTAGTTGAGGTGACGAAGGAAAAACTGTTTGATTTTCTCTGGCCGCTGGAGATAAGTAAACTTTGGGGAGTCGGCGTCAAAACCAGGCAATCGTTAAACGAGATGGGGATCCGGACGATTGGCCATCTGGCGAAAAAAGACGTTAATGAGTTAAAAAAGATTTTTGGCGTCAACGGTGAACATTTATGGTTTCTGGCGAATGGGATCGATGAACGTGACGTTGAACCCGAGACCAGCGCGAAATCGGTCAGCAATGAAACCACTTTCGCGAAAGACACGGCTGATCAGGATGAGATCGACAGTTCTTTGATGTGGCTGTGCGAGAAAGTTTCCGGGCGGCTTCGGTCAGCCGGGTTGAAAGGGCGGACAATCACCTTAAAGATCCGGGTAACGGGTTTTCAAACTTATACCCGGGCGGCAACGATTCCGGAACCGACTAATTTTGTCGATGTGCTTTATCAACAGATACAGAACCTGTATAAAAATTTTAAGTTCAGGAAAAAAGTACGCCTGGTCGGGGTAAGAGTTTCTAATTTTGTCTTATCAGGTTTTCAAGGTGACCTTTTTAAGGAAAAAACGGATAGTAAAACTGAAAAAATACATCAGGCGGTTGATGCCATTAAGAGAAAATTCGGTGAAGATTCAATTCATAGAGGTAGAACGAATGCCGGGCCGAATTTTATTCGTGCAACTTAAAATCATAAATAATCCGTGTAATCAGGAGTTAGACCGATGGAAATGACGATTAAGCATATTGATGGAATGAAACTCGTGGCGGATATCGGCCCCGCTGATAGCGGGACAAGCCGGCATCAGATTGTAACCGACCAGCCGGTAAATGCGGGTGGACAAGACGAAGGACCGACTCCGCCTGAATTATTTGTCAGCAGTCTGGCGACGTGCGTCGGTGTCTATACCATTTTTTACTGCCAGCGGCATAAGATTAATTACCAGGGTTTTACGGTCAAGACGCAGTGGGCCAAGGCGGAAAATCCCGTGCGGGTCGGTTCGGTCTCAATGCAGATTTCTTTACCGGATGGCTGTCCGGCCGAACACAAGGATAAACTGCACGCCTTTGTTGAAAAATGTCTGGTGCATAATTCGTTAAGAATTTCGCCGGAGATTGAAATAAAAATATGAACCAAAATCTAAACGAAACAGAATTTAAGCAATACCTTGAAACCTACGATAAAACTTTAAAAGAAACGGCCATTAAATTTTTACCCCAAGATGCAATTTCAAAATTATGGGCATTTGCTATTCAACCATCTCATGTTGTTGGTTATCTTTCTACAAATTTTGGGATTGGGTATGAGTATGTACAAGGTAAGGGAGACATCCAAATTATTAGAGGAAGTTTAAGAATTGAAGATTTATTTCTTAAAACTACTAAACAAATCCAAGGGATAAAAAGCCGTGGAGTAGTTGCTTCCGGTAGTGGAGTTATTATCCTCGATTCCTGTCAGTTCAAAGACACATATCCTTTTAGTCTAGAATCTACAACTGCAAGAATACGAATAGCCAATACTACCTTTGAAGCATCTAACTGGAAACGATATATAGCATTAGGTGAGGTTTTGGGTAATAGAAAAAAAGAGTTTTGGACTACAGAATTAGCAATAGTACGCGCGAAGGACGAGATTCTTATTGCACTCACGGACATTTCCCAAACTAAGAAATATCAGGTAAGTTTTGATGAATTTATCAAACAGCACAAGCCTAAAACCGTCCTTATTCTTGGAGATTATTCACGAGAGCCACGGTTGAGGGAAATAGAGAGAATTTTAGGTAAGATGTATAATCCGATCCTTGCTAAAGATATTCCCGATAATCTGCAACAAGACCTCAGACAGAAAGTAGTTACAATAGGCGCAGTCAGCCGATTTGTGGTAGTGGAAGACTCTACTGCATCTGGACATATCAGCGAATTGGGTGATTGTAAAAATAACGACTGGGTTACGATTATCCTTAGGGAACAAGGGCAACAAAGCACTTTTATGACCGCAGGAATTTCAAGTACCAGCACTGTTATGAAAGAGTATGAATATACGGCTGGCCACCTTCAAGAAGTTTTAACGGATGCCGTGAAGTGGGCGGAACAAACAATTAGTACGAGAACCGAGAGGATGATAATTCAATACCCATGGCGTATTTTATAACGCCTTTTTCGGCGGCGAGGTGGTAATAGAGGTTAGATAATGACAGCACGACCTTGTCTGATACCCCGCTTTGGTTCGGGCGGAAAGGCGAACTGATTTCAAGATTGCAGATTTCAGATTGCAAAATTGATAACCTGACGTAACGGATAATTATGGTTAAAAATAGATATTTTACAGAAGGATTAATTGAAACCAAGTTTGAACCCGGTTCCGGTAAACGGGTTCTAAAAAACCTATTAGGGATAAAGTCTAAACGCGTCTTGGACCAGCAAGAAGCCGAGGCGTTTCTTAAAACCGAACAATGGTCTGTCCGTTATTTTTCCCGTAATCATCGCTTTACCGAAAATGATATCAGGAAAATCCATCAGGTCTTTTTAAGTAAAATATACGAATGGGCTGGTAATTACCGCAATGTTAATCTTCAGAAAGACAGTTTTCCTTTTGCCCCAGCCCGCCAAATACCGCGCCTGATGAAAGAGTTCTCGCGTGATATTTTAACCCAATACACTCCTTGTCTGTTTAAAGAAACTGAAAAGGTCATAGAAGCAATTAGTATCGTTCATACTGAACTATTACTGATTCATCCTTACCGGGAAGGGAACGGCCGAACGACCCGGCTTTTAGCGGATTTAATGGCGCTTCAGGCTGATTTACCGCCTCTGGATTTTAGTTTTATTAAAGGTCAGGCAAAAGACGAATATTACCGGGCCGTTCAAAGTGGCTTGAGTAAAAATTATGAGCCCATTAAGAAAATAATAAGGATTGCTCTTCAGCGTGGTTTGCGGCTGGTTGATAAATAATGTTTGAGTTCTTTGTCAATGTTTTTACAGTAAACACCTTCAATATGGCAGGTGGCCGAAGTATTACGCAAACATACTTCTTGCCAGTATTGGCGGTCTTTTAAATATGGGTTGGTATCAATTAATTTTTTGTTATTGCTTTTCTTCATATTGGTAAGTTATAATATACCATAAAATACATAGAAAAGCAAGTAAAATATTTTAGAAGAAGAACGCCGTTATCTTAATTCCTGATACACGGAGATAAATTATGCCAAAAATTGATAAAATCCTCGTTTCCATCCTGCAGCGGCGGTTTAAATCCATCGCCGAAGAGATGTCTATTGCCCTGGCGATGACTACCCGCTCGCCCATCCTCTGCGAGGCCCATGATTTTGTGACCGGGCTCTACGACGCCCGGGGTAAAATGCTGGAACAGAAAGAAAACCTGCCCATTCTTTCTTTTTCGCTCGGACCGGTTTGTGAATATATTGTTAAATATTTTAAAGATGATATCTATCCGGGCGATGTGATTTTTCATAACGATGTTTTTTCAATGGGGAACCAGAATAACGACGTGGCGGTTTATAAGCCGATTTTTCATGGGAAAATTTTAGTCGGCTGGGCGGCCTGTAAGGGACACCAGGCCGATATTGGCGGGGCGGTCCGCGGCGGCTATAACCCCCAGGCGACCGAAGTCTGGCAGGAGGCGCTCCGTATCCCACCGGTTAAAGTTTATGAAAAAGGAAAATTGCGGAAAGATGTCTGGAACCTGATTTTTTCCAATATCCGTCTGAAAATGGTGGAAGAAGACCTGCGGGCCCAGATCGGCAGTTGCGTGGTCGGCGAACGCGGAATCTTGAGTCTGCTCGAACGATACGGATTAGCTGTTTTTAAGGCCCATAAAGAATATCTTTTTGATGCAACCGAAAAGATGATGCGTTCAGAAATACGGACTATCCCCAACGGTGTGTATCACGGCGCAGCCACCGGTTATTACGATGGTAAAACACCCGGTTCCAAATATACGATCCGGGTGAAAATTAGCGTCAAAAACGGCACCATCACTTTTGATTTTTCCGGAACTGACCCGCAGACGCCCGGTTTTGTGAACGGGACTTTTACTTCCACTGCTTCAGCCACGATGCTGACTTTCCTGCAGATGGTTAATCCGGATATGCCGCACAACGATGGGATGGTGCGTCCGGTTAAAATAATTATTCCCGAAGGCACAATTCTTAACGCCGCCTATCCGGCCGCCACGACTTATGGAAACCATCTCTGTCCGATTACGGCTAATGCGATTATGCGCGCCCTCAGCCCGGTTATTCCAGACCGCGTTACCGCGGAATGGAATCCGTTACTCTGCAGTTTAACGACCGGTTTAGATGAGCGGAAAAATGAACCGTACGTTGATATCTGTTTTATGGGGTTAAAAGGCGGCTCTGGCGCGATTAAGGGGTGCGATGGTTATGACCATATCGGGATGATTGACGCCTCCGGCGGCGTGCTGGACCAGGATTACGAAATGTTTGAACAACAAACGCCTCACCTGATATTACATCACGAATATCTCACCGATTCCGGCGGGCCGGGTCAGTGGCGGGGCGGTCTGGGCGTGGCAACTAAATTTAAATTAGGCGGGCAGAATAATACGCTGGTAACGTTTGGAGAAGGTGATGTGGAACCGCCGCTGGGATTCCAGGGCGGTTTGCCCGGGACACTAAATAAAATAGAGATTATTTATTCTGACGGAACGGTTTGCAAACCGACCACTAAAGATTTAATTAAAAACGTGCCGGCCGGGACGATTTATTATCAGGAAGCTGGCGGCGGGGGTAG
>CAKKQI010000497.1:11735-16171 GCA_919901895.1 Candidatus Brocadiaceae bacterium
CACGAAGAAGGGGTTTGGCGACCCGAAGAATCGCGGCCGGAATCTGGTGGGAAAAGATTTACGGAACGAAAAAATTTCACCCCGGAATGCCCAAAGGGATTATGGGTTAGAATAAAATTATGGTTTAAGTTTGACGTCCAATAAGAAAATTATTATAATTTATTAAGATGAATATTAAAGAACGCCCCAATCATAAAATATACCTTCAGGTACTCCGCCGGATGACACCAGCCCAAAGATTGCTTAAAGCGTTTGAATTGTCAGAATTTGCCAAACAACTTTTTACTTATGGATTACACCGAAGATTTCCTGATCTTTCCGACAAAGAATTTAAAAAAATACTTTTGGAACGTCTTGATAAATGTCACAACAGGAATTATTAAAAAAAGTTGTCCAGACGCTTGAAAACACCGGGATTCCATATATGATTACCGGTTCAATTGTTTCAAGTTTGCAGGGTGAACCAAGAACCACTCATGATATAGATATACTTGTTGTTCTACAAAAATCTGATATTGATAAATTAATTAATGCTTTTCCGCCTCCTGATTTTTACTTAGACCGACAGGATCTGAGTGAAACTATTGCCGGGGGTAGAATGTTTAATTTAATTAATTTAAAAGAGGGAGATAAAGCTGATTTCTGGATATTAACCGACGAGTCTTTTGACCAATCACGTTTTTCGCGGAAGTGTACTGAAGAGTTTAGGGGTTTAAAAATGCAGATTTCTACTCCGGAAGACACTATTTTAGCAAAATTAAAATGGGCTAAACTTTGCGGTGGAAGTGAAAAACAGTTTACCGATGCCCTGCGTGTTTATGAAGTACAGTTTGGGAAATTGAATCTTGATTATCTAGAACAATGGGTGGAAAAATTAGATATTCAATCTCTATGGGAACGTTTAAAAGAGGAATCTAAAACCGACTGAAATGGTAGCAAAATAGGGGTAGCGCCAATTTTATCGAAAATGGTACGGTAAACCGTGCCCGGCGATGATCTTATTTTTTCCTTTGTTCCCGGATCTGTTTGGCCAGTTTGGCGTCGATTAAAAAATTAGCGATTAACTGGTACATTGAATAATTACCCTGCACGTCTTTGAATCCTGGGGTTTGCATATCAAAGTGGCTGATGACATGGAGAATTACCTCGTTTCATTCCCTCGTTGTCTTTAATCAGAACCGTGACATAATAAGGGTAGGCGAAAGCCCTTGCTTTCGGGGGATGCACTTTTCTAAATAACCCGGTCTTTTTTTAATTGTTCAATTTCCGTTAACCGGTAACCTAAAAGTTTGTCCAGGATTTCCTCGGTATGTTCTCCAAGCAGAGGCGGCGGCTCGTTCGGTCCGTCCGGACAGCCGGTGGTTTTTATCGGGTGGCCGAGCATTTTATATTTACCGCATTTGGGATGGTTTATTTCCACCACCATTTTGCGGTGTAAGACCTGCGGGTTGGAGAAAACCTGGTCAACGGTATTGACCGGCGCCGCAGGAATCCCGTCCGCAGAGAGTTTTTTTATCCAGTGGTCGGTGGTCTCGGTCCGGAATTTTTTTCCCAGTAATTCATTTACTTCATCCCGGTTTTTTAAGCGCATTGCGGTGGAGCAATATTTGGGGTCATCGGCGCATTCGGCCAGCCCTATGGATTCACATAATTTACCCCAAAATTTTTCCACGAAGACGGCGACTGTGAGATGCCCGTCTTTGGTTTGGTAAACGCGGTAGGGGACTACGGACATATGGCCGCTGCCGATCGGTTGCGAGATTTCGTTGCCGATAAAATAATATTGGGCGACGTAGGTAAGTAGCGAGACCAAACAGTCCAGCAAGCTCAGGTCAATGCGCTGGCCCTGTCCGGTTTTTTCACGGGCGTAGAGGGCAGTCGAGATGGCATAAACCGCATACAGACTGCCGGCCAGGTCGCCCATTGGGATGCCCATCCGGACCGGCTCACGTCCGGGTTCGCCCGTAAAACTCATTGCCCCTGATAACGCCTGAATCACCAGGTCAAAGCCGGGCAGATCCTTATAAGGTCCGGTCGCGCCGTAAGAAGAAATGCTGCAGGAGATAATTTTCGGATTATGTTTTTTTATCGTTTCGTAATCGGCGCCGAGTTTTTCTAAAATCCCCGGCCTGAAATTATCAAAGACGACGTCTGATTTTTTAACCAGTTCGTAAAATATCGCCCGGCCTTTTTCTTTGGTTAAATCCAGGGTGATACTTTTTTTATTGCGGTTGATGCTCAAAAAATAGGCGCTTTCGCCTTTTAAAAAATGGGGCGGCATCTGGCGCAAGGGGTCGCCGCCGTCCGGGTCTTCTATCTTGATAATCTCGGCCCCTGAGTCGCCCAGCAGAATTGACCCAAAATCACCGGACAGCATCCGGCTCAAGTCAAGGATTCGGACGCCTGTTAAAGAAGGTTGCATTGCTCATTCTCCATTAGGTATTAGGTTAATGGTTTAAGGTGGGAGGTGTTAGGTTATAGGTATCAGGATAAATCACCGATAACTGATAACCGATTACCGTTTATTTACTTATCATCTTTAACCTCTCACCTGTAACCTATAACGCTACCGGTTCTTTAAACTCACCAAACACATTTTTAAAAACCGTTGTTATTTCTCCCACCGTCGCATATGTTTTAACGCATTCCAAAATATACGGCATCAGGTTTTCCTGGGTTTGGGCTTTGTCTTTAAGGGTCTTTAAGGTTTTGGCAACCTGTTTGTGATCGCGTTGTTTTTTTATCTGCTTGAGGCGTTTAACCTGTTCTTTTTCAACTTTGGGGTTGTGTTTATATAGTTTGACTTTAGTCGTTTGGTTCCGGGCGCTCGGGGTTTGGCCGGACTGGTATTTATTTACTCCGACCTTAATGAATTTACCGGATTGGATTTCTTTTTCGTGCTTGAATGCCTGATACGATACCTGTCGCTGGATAGAGCCGTTAGAAATACATTTGACAATTCCGCCTAATTTTTCTATTTCCTGCATCTGTTCATTGATTTTCTTTTCCATTTCATTGGTGAGTGATTCTACATAATACGAACCGGCTAAGGGGTCAACCGTGTCGCAGAGTCCGATTTCTTCAGACAGAATCTGCATCGTGCGCAGACTTATCAGCGATGCTTTTTCGGAAGGGATCGTATAGGCCTCATCATAACAGCACAGGGCCATCGTCTGGGTGCCGCTCAAGGCGCTGGCCAGGGCATAATAAGCCCCGCGGACAATATTATTTTCCGGTTCTTCTATAGTTAAACCGCCGCCCCCGCCGCCGGCAATCATCCGGAGCATCATTGACTTCAGGTCTTTTGCCCCCAGTTGGTCGCGGGTGATTTTTGCCCAGAGCCGCCGGCCCGCCCGGAATTTAGCCACCTGTTCAAAAAGGTTGCCGTGAATGTCAAAATTAAAGGAAAAACGCGGTAAGAATTCGTCCGGTTTAACTCCGCGTTTAATCGCATCCTCGGCATAGGCCCGGGCAATCAATAAGGCATAGGCCATTTCCTGGACCGGGGTAGCCCCTGATTCGCGGATATGATAACCGCAGACGCTTAACGGATTATAACGCGGTAATTCTTTAGCGCAGAATTCGATGGTATCGGTAATAAGCCGGATGGACGGTTCCACCGGAAAAATCCAGGTGCCCCGGCCGATATACTCTTTCAGGATATCATTCTGGGTGGTGCCCCGGATTTGTTCTCTTGGCACTTTCTGTTTTTCCGCCACGATCAGATACATTGCAATCATTATGGAAGCGATGGGGTTGATGGTTAGCGACGCGCTGATTTTATCCAGCGGGATACTTTCAAATGCTTCTTCCATATCCTGGAGGGTATCGACGGCTAGGCCGACGCGGCCGACCTCGCCCGAGGCGCGCGGGTTATCGGAATCAAGTCCGTTCTGGGTGGGCAGGTCAAAGGCAACGTTCAACGCATTCTGCCCGTGTTTAATCAGATATTTAAAACGCCGGTTGGTTTCTTCAGGCGTGCCAAAGCCGGCATACTGGCGCATGGTCCAGGGCTGGGTGCGGTACATATACGGATGAATCCCGCGCGTGAACGGAAATTCGCCGGGCTGGCCGATATCTTTTTCGTAGTTAATATTTTTAACGTCTTCCGGCGTATAAATCGGTTTGACCATGATGCCCGATTCTAAAGCAACTTCTTTGATTTTAGTTTCTTTTGGCATAAAAAGTTACCGGTGAATTTTTATTATTATATCGGTAAAACGGCGGCTTGTCAAGGAAAGCAAAAACACGACAGAAATTTCCCAATTTACCTATTCTAGCGAAATTGCTTCGTCCCGCCTTGCGGGAATAGATTCCGGAAGGTGTCATTTAGACTGTGTCATCCGCCTGAGGCGGACGAGGAGTCCTGTCCCGCTCCGCCTAAGGCGGAGGCGGGACGGGACGACGAAGTAATCTCATTAAATGGAGATTGCTTC
>CAKKQI010000498.1:0-2611 GCA_919901895.1 Candidatus Brocadiaceae bacterium
TAGACATTATAACTCTTTCTTTTATAGAATATACTTACTGTCTAAAAGGAAGCGGAACTCTTTTTTCAGGTAACATTTCAAGAACCTCTTCTACCGTTGAACATTCAGATGATGTATCCATACTTATGTCATCATACTCGATCAAATCAGCAGACGGAGTACTAAAAGTAAATAAACTTCTTGTATCTGTTGTATCTGGGGACACATACTAATTTCCTTCCTGTCTGACTTTGGCCTAAAAATACGGTTAAATAACTGCTCTAATTTCTTAATAAACCCCTCACATCGGGGGTGGTGCAGACTTGTACTTAACAAAGACAAATCTGATTACAAGAAATTAGTATGTGTCCCCAGATTTAAGCGAAGTGTCCCCCTCTTAGGATTGCTATGCTATTATTCAACACTAAACAGCCCGCAGATTTCTGGAAATGATAAGGGACTCCAGGCGGGCGAGCCGTCATAACCGCCATGTCTATTGTTGTCTGTCAACTGTATTTGGTTCTTGCCATCCGTATCCATCACATAAATATCAGAATTATTACCATCGTGTAAGC
The DNA here is from genome assembly GCA_919901895.1 of Candidatus Brocadiaceae bacterium. GTDB lineage: Bacteria > Planctomycetota > MHYJ01 > JACQXL01 > CAKKQI01 > CAKKQI01. The sequence continues at coordinate 555 of CAKKQI010000498.1, forward strand.
TAAAGGCAATCTTGGTGCCGTCCGGGCTCCAAGTCAGAGAACTAACCGCTGCGTTATTATCCGTTAATTTGGTCAGGTTTTTCCCATCTGCATCCATCACATAAATCTTACTTTGATAGAGCAATCCTGATACAAAAACAATCCTTTTGCCATCCGGGCTCCAGGCCGGAAATAAATCTTCTACCTGATTATTTGTCAGTCTAATCTGATTCTTGCCATCCGCATCCATCACATAAATCTCGGAATTATTATCCAGTCCTGAAAAAAAGGCAATTTTGGTGCCATCTGGACTCCAGGATGGAAATAAATCAGCCACCTGATTATTTGTTAATCTAATCTGGTTCTTACCATCAGCATCTATTACATAAATTTCAGATTTGCCAATTATGCCTGAAGAAAAGGCAATTTTGGTGCCATTCGAACTCCAAACTGGCGAAAAATGGCCTTCCGAATTATCCGTTAATCTAATCTGGTCTTTGCCATCCGCAGACATTATCCAGATTCCGGGGTTACCATTCCGTCCTGAGCAAAAGGCAATCTTGGTGCCGTCCGGACTCCAGGCCGGGGTTTCATTACCCGGCATTGTCATAGGGAACCGATCATCTGCTCCCTTATGCGTCAATCTGGTCGGGTTTTTACCGTCGGCATCCATCACATAAATTTCAGAATGAAGCCCACCATCATCTCTGTTTGATGCAAAGGCAATCTTTGGTTGGGTAAGGCGATAAAAATGCTGGCGGATTGACCATACTCGTCTCTTTATCTCCGGCTCATTTCCTTTAGCAGATTCCCGTAGCGCATCGGTAAACTTACCGATTTCAGATTTCAGATTGTTGATTTTGGATTGGAGTTTTTCGGCTTGTTTCCTGTCGCTTGTTGCTTGTTGTTTAAGTTTCCGGTATTCCTCAATCATCTTCTCCCCCAGTTGAATTAATTCCTTCTGTGCCTTTTCACGCGTTTGCCAGTCTTCAGCACCCAATTGTTTAATCAGTTGTTGGTTATTAGTAAGAGTTAATTCAGGCCCGGTACTTTTATCCGTTGGCAATTCCGATTTCATCCGGCAATTTCCCATAATGATAACGAGCATAACCATTAGCAGACTAAATACCTTTCTCATATTTTCCCTCCTAAGAAAAATAAGCCACACTTACAGTGTAAGCAGATGACACGGTTGGGGTCGTGGGACACTCTTACCAACTCCTTTTATTACAAGATGTTAAAAGCCGATTTTCTCCTGATTTATATCTCATAAAATATGAAATCAACCTTAACGCCAAGAATAATTCGTTCCTATCCTCTTGGTTTAATTAGAGTTGCCCAGAGGGGCCCCGACCCCACGTCCGGGATCCGTCCTATTAGCCACAGAGACCTGCCTGTCGGCAGGCATCGGGACAGGCAAACCTCATTCATATTTTTTTGTATCTATTAACTCGTCGTTTTTGAAGTTCCGCTCCTCTCCTAACTCTCCACTCTCGTAATATATCTTGTGTATGCCTTCCCGCTTGCCGTCTTTGAAGTTTTCCTCAGCAAATAACTTCCCGCTCTCGTAATACGCCTTGCCTATGCCTTCCGCCTTGCCGTCCTTGAAGTTCCGCTTACTCTTTATCTTTCCACTTTTGTAATATATCTTGGTTATGCCTTCCTTCTTGCCGTCCTTGAAGTTCACCTCCTTTTCTAACTCTCCGCTCTCGTAATATGCCTTGCTTATGCCTTCCTCCTTGCCATCTTGGTAGTTCAACTCACTCTTTAACTTTCCGCTCTCGTAATATATCTTGCTTATGCCTTCCAGATTGTCATCTTTTAATTTCGCCTCATATTGTAACTGCCCGCTCTCGTAATAGTCTTTGCTAATGCCTTCCTGCCTGCCATTTTTGTAGTTCTCCTCGCTCAATAACTTTCCGCTTTCGTAATATTCCTTGCGTATGCCTTCCGGCTCGCCGTCCTTGAAGTTCCGCTCACCCTTTAACTTTCCGCTCTCGTAATACCACTTGTATATGCCTTCCAGTTTGTCGTTCTTGTAATTTCCTTCAATTTCTAACTTTCCACTCTCGTAATAT
>CAKKQI010000498.1:2711-4903 GCA_919901895.1 Candidatus Brocadiaceae bacterium
CAGTTTGTCGTTCTTGTAATTTCCTTCAATTTCTAACTTTCCACTCTCGTAATATATCTTGTGTATGCCTTCCTGCTTGCCGTCCTTGTAGGTCGCCTCATCTTCTAACTTTCCGCTCGCGTAATAGTCCTTGGCTATGCCTTCCGGTATCTTTCCCTCAATGGTGCTATTCCCTTTTTCATCAAATAGTTTTTTGGCAATCTTTTTCCCATCCTGATAATAAATAATCTCCTTTATCGTTCCATCCGGATATTCTTGGGTTGTCTTTTGGGTAACCTCGCCATCACCGAGTATGATAGCCGGCATCAAAACTATCAAGACCAGCACCAGTCCCGCCTGCCATAACCCCGAAAGCATTCGGGGGGCGGGCAAGCCGATTAACCCTTCCTTCGTCAGGATAAACCTCTTCACCCCGTTAGAGGTAGGTCGTCCATTGCGGACGTCCGTCTTTTTGTTATTAATGTTCGTATTCATAATCATATTCTCCTTTCTTTAGTTATTTGACTAACTCAATTCAATAGTTCGGTATGGTGGAGCGTGTCCCCCGAATGATGTCCGAATGAATCCCTGCTGACGTTTCGTAAATTGTTAAAGCCCGGATAATCCGTTGTTTTCATTATCTAAATTATACAGGGAAAAAACTAAAAATCAAGTAACCGGTTAGAATTTAGCAAGAAAATTGGCTTGTTTTAAGCGGTCAGATATCACTTAACAAGGACACTGCTGTTATCAATAGATAAATAAAAAATTTCAGGAGGAAAAATTTCAGAAAAATCTTGACCTCAGGCCGATTTAGGTATATATAGGTATTTATGAAACGTCCGACTAAATTATTACTTTCGTTTTTTTTATTATGTCTCCTTTCCTGTCATACTACTTCCAGTCCGATAAAATTAGAACCTACCTCAACTACCAAAATAGAATTACATAATGGGGAAGTCGTCAATGCTGACATTGAAAAGTTTGAACGGAATACTTTCAATCTGAAAAACGGACAAACTCTCCGGAAAAACGATGTAAAAACCGTTACCTTTATTTCAGCCACGTCAAAACAGCCGGATTCCGCTAAATCAGAACCGGTGGTCCCGCCGGACGGCGGGATCAAAAACCTGCTCCTCCAGGCGGAACAAGCAACCAGAAAATACCCGCACGCGAACGGGATTATCATCCTGGATGACGGTTACCACACGCTTAATCCGGACGGCACGCGTAAATACCGCTATCATCTCATCGCTAAAATTATTACTAATAAAACCAGAGGGTGGGCCGACCAGTCACTCTATTTTGAGGAAGAACGGGAACGGGTTAAGGTGATAATGGGACGCAGCATTACACCGGATGGGAAAGTCATCCCGCTGGATTTAGCCACCATCCAGATTACCGAGCCGGCCCGGGACCTGGAATTTTTCGGACGGGGAAAAATCTTATCTTTTAACCTCCCCGGAGTTGAAAACGGCTGTATTGTGGAATATATTTACGAAATGGAAACATTTAATCCGTGGGATAAAAATATCTTTGAACCGGGATTTTTTTTCCAGGATCTGGAGCCGGTGCTGCATTCCCGAATCACCGTCACCATCCCGGCTGATAAATCCCTTAACTATTTTACGCAGCAGATACCGGATGAAGACCGTCAACCTGAAATCAGCTCGGCCGAAAATACCAAATCTTACACCTGGGAACTGAAAAATATTGACCCGATTATTGAAGAGCCGTCGATGCCGGACCGGAGCGATCTTGTCCCGCGGTTAGTTTGCAGTATGTTTAAAGACTGGGACTACTTACACCAATGGGGCGGCAATATTTTACGCGAGCGGATAAAAATAACACCGGAAATTTCAGAAACCGTCCGTCAACTGACCAAAGATGCGCCGGGTCTTGAAGAAAAAATCGCCGCACTTTATTATTTTACCCAGCGGAACATCCGGTACATCTCAATCAAGGGGAGTATGAGTTCCAGCTGGGGCGGGCATCCGGCTCAGGAAACACTGCAAAATAAATACGGTGATTGCATTGACAAATCAATTCTTTTTTGCACCATGCTTAAGGAAATCGGGGTGGAATCTTATCCGGTCACCCTCAAAACAAACGGCGCCGGCACGGCCATTAGGAACATTCCGGTTATGGATGCCAATCACGCGATTACCGAAGTCCGGCTTAACGGCAAAAGATTTTATCTTGACCCAGTCACC
>CAKKQI010000499.1 GCA_919901895.1 Candidatus Brocadiaceae bacterium
TTATCAGCGCTTCATAGATAAAAATAGAAATTATCAGAATAATAAAAAGAAGTAACGCGGAAGGATCTGCTTCGTTCGGCCGCACCGGTAATGGTTTGGAAACTGCCGGCTCTTGTTTTTTAACTGGGATTTCCATATTTTAAATTTTATCGGTCTATCTGAAAAAATCAAGAAATTAGGCTCTGTTGAAACCCTCTGGTTTTACAAAATTTAAAACAACTGATAAATTCCCTGACTCAACCACTCTTTCAAATGTTCAATTTTATGGGCCGGTAGGCCCGCCTGGATTAATTCCTCCAGTGCCGTTTGACGATTATAATCAAAACGAATTATTTCAACCAACAGTTTTCCCTGCCGCTCGGTAATGGATAGAAAACTACTCCTGATGTCAGAAGAGAGCGGGCGGTCAGCATCATCTTGAGAAATAATCTCGCCTTTTTTTTTCCGCACGGCATTAATCGTCAGACAGGCACTACCACTGTCAGCCAGTAGGATATTACCTTCTTGCCGCACAAAAGAAAAGTGGGTATGACCTAAAACCGTTAAGGCGATTTTGGGGTCGCCGTAACGAGCCAATAGTTCAGCCGGTTTAGACTGCCATGAATCAGCACCGACTATTTTACCGTTTAAATCACGATGTCCGTGCAGGAAACGAATAGTTTTTTCCCGCCACTTAACCTCCAGTTTGGCCGGAAACTGTTTCAGATAGTTTTTTTGAGCGGCTGATAATCTTTGCGCCGCGCCTTCCTCAGTATAAACCGGATAATCGCCGGGCGGTATTTTTTTCAAGACGTTCTCGTCATGATTACCCATCACGACGAATTCACCGGAGTTTTTTCGGACCCAGTCCAATGTTTCCAGCGGTTTTGTCCCGCCCAGGAAAAGGTCTCCTCCCACCACGACCTGAGAACGACCTGGTAATTTGGCGACATACCGTTCAAACTCCTTAAGCGGTTCCAGAAAAGAATGAACGTCGCTGATAACCAGAATCCGCTCAATAGAATCATTCAGTTTAAGCATTTTTGGTTTCATTAGAGTTTTAAATCCGTGTAATCTCTTTTTCTTAATCGCTGTAATCTGCAGTTAGATAAATCAGCGTAATCAGTTTTTTTTTAATCTGTATAATCTGTGAGTGTTGCACAAACCCATTTTTGTCACCCTGAACTTGTTTCAGGGTCTCCTATGTTATAATAATCCTTGCTACAATTTATGCCAAATAATATAATATTAAAATAAAAATTTACAAGGTAATTTATGCATTATGTCATTATCGGCAATAGCGCCGCCGGGATAAACGCGGCGGAATCGATCCGGCAACAGGATAAAACCGGCCCGATTACCATGATTTCATCGGAAAATACTCCCGCGCCTTATTTCCGCTGTTTGCTTTCTTATTACCTGGCCGGCGAAATTCCGCGGAAACGTTTATTTGTCCGCTCACTCAAATGGT
>CAKKQI010000500.1 GCA_919901895.1 Candidatus Brocadiaceae bacterium
GCCGCTGACCCGCAATGGGCCAAGGTATTGGAAGCGGAAAATTATTATAACGCAGGAATGACCTTTTACAATGCCGGAAACTACAGTGACGCGGTCAAGCAATTCAACCAAGCGCAGAAGCGAATCAGCCAGGTGGATAAATGGGGCCCGGTGGTGAATTTTATCTCGCCCAAAGAATATCAATTTATGCCGAACACCTCTACCATTTACGTAGAATATTATGACTTACATTCAGCCGTCAAGACCAAGCAGACCAAGGTCTGGATAAATGACATTGATTTAAGTGGTTCAGCGATTATTACCGAGACCGGGTTATCACTGACGGCTAATCTACCGGACGGCAACTATGTGCTTAAGGTCAGCGTGACGGACTCCGCTGGCTATGGCACCTATGGCGATGCGCCTCAGGGACAACAGACCACCGTAAAACAAATCACGTTTTATGTAGACGGCACCCCGCCCAATCTTTTGATTGACTATCCGGCTGAAGGCATTACCTGGACTGATGTTTCGCAAATTCACTTTGACCTTTCGTATAACGACCCTTCGCCGGGCTCGTCGGTGAACAACAACACGCTAAAAGTTTTGCTCAATGAGGTCGACGTCACGCAAGTATTCACCAGCACTTTTACCAGTGCTGGCTATTATCCCCGGTTTGACACGCAGGAAGAGATAGACAAATTGATTATGGTTTATTCAGCGTTAACTGATACGCTCAACACTTTAATAGTGCGGGTGGCTGATTATGCCGGTAACCGGAAAGAAGAAACCCGTAAATTTTATGTCGGATTAGCCACCATAGAATTTCCGACTACGCCGATTTTAAAGATTGGATTAGAGATAATCAGCGGGAATAATCAGGAAGGGCTAATCGGACGTTGTGCAAAACAACCGTTAATCGTGCGGGCTTTTAATTTAGATAACCCAGCCGAATCTATAGAAGGCATTCCGCTTTCGTTTGAAATTACCCAAGGCGGCGGGATTTTCACTGAGGAAATCGGCTATTCAACTATTACAAATTTACAAGGTCAGGCGGCTTTGCATTATCATTATGGAACAGAAGAAATGGTTAATAAAGTGCGGGTAAGCGTGTTAGGAGATCCGACGGTTAATCCCGTAGAATTTTCTTTAGTTTCTTATCTACCCAGGTTGGTTTTACCGCACATGGGCGTCGCGATTGGAACTGTTTTGATCAATGAGACCGCAAGTGTATCTTATTCGGTGATGGACTATACGATAGAATCTGGTACCGGCCAAATCAGAACCATTAACCCTAAGATAGAAACCGGCCGGCCGATTACTGATACGCCGATGACACAGATGGTCGGGACTTTGGTTAATGATACATTGATTCCGGATCCAGCGGCGGCTGACCTGGTGCCTGCAACGGTGTTTA
>CAKKQI010000501.1 GCA_919901895.1 Candidatus Brocadiaceae bacterium
CAAATAGAACGCCTACAGCGATTATTGAAATTATAACGCGATCACGTTATAATTTCAAAAAGTTAGGAGTGGTTTTGATCTGAAGGCTTCCCCCTGTCAAGTCACTGTTGTTCGAAGCGGTCACCTTGCTCTGAGTAACCGGGCCATGATAAACTCTATAAGTTTAACGAAAGCGACTTTGCTAGAGAGGGGGAGAAAATGGGACAGAGATTCGTCCTTTGGCTGGGCCGGGCCGGACGGCGCCTAGTTGGTGGGTTTTTCACGGTGATCTTTTATCTCATCGTGGCGGTACTGATGGTAGCCATCATGGAGTTCACCAACAATTTTATCATCGATCCGGCGATTAATAATTTCGGCCGGGCGGTGGTAATGTCCGCCATGATTTTCATCGCCGTGGCGGCACTGATCGGTGTTTATTCCACCCTTGCCGTAACTCTTTGGCGGCGTTCTCCGATTCGTCCGTCGGGCATCGGACGCCTCCGCTGGCTCCTGACCATTTACGGGAAGAACTGGCGGCAGGGGCTCGGTGACGGCAATGTGCACAAAATGTACTTTTTATTGGTGCTAGTGGTCTTCTTCGGACTGATGTTCGAGGCGTCACTTAGCATTGAACCGGATCAAGCCGTGTTTATCATGGCTGTTGGTATAGCCACACCGGTTTTAGCTGCGACGACCGTTTTCCAGCCGCTGTTAGGCTCCTTTCAGCTGAAAGAGGCGATCCAAAAGACGTGATGACTTACGGAAGGTTCCTAAAAGGAGCCTTCTCTTTTTTTTATCCCGCTTATCTTTCCTTGGCGCTTGTTCTACAATAAATCTAAGGATGCGCACCCGCGGTCAGTCTATCTATCGCTCTTTTTACATTTTAGCCGCCATTGTCAGAATTCTCAGCCTTTTGGCCATTATCAAATGGCCGCTGGCGGGCTGGTTCATCATCTTTTTTGTCGACACGATCGATTACTTTTTTGCCCTGCGCGGCGGGCTGACGTACGCCCAGTACCAGCTGGTCGATAAAAGCCTCGACATTTTAAACCGTTTCTACTTTGTCGTGCCCGCGCTCATTTTCAACTGGCCGGTTCGGGATCTTTTTCTCCTTTTGTTCTTTTACCGTTTGATCGGTGATTTTCTTTATTTCAAGGACAAATCGGAAAAGTATTTTTTCCTTTTCCCGAACCTGCTGGAATTTATCCTCCCCGCTTACATTATCTTCAATCATAATTTAA
>CAKKQI010000502.1 GCA_919901895.1 Candidatus Brocadiaceae bacterium
GCTGAAAATCAACGACGAGTTTCCTGTGGACATCATAGTAAAATACTAAGGGTCTGTAACAGACCCTTAGCAACTTATGAAAGCGACGGTAAATAATGAAAGCTGCTTAATAATTGGCAGGCGATAATTAAAACACCAATGAAAATGGTATCCTGTTTTATCTGGTAAAGCAAAACGGCCGATAAACCGGTGCAGAAAGTAAGCAGGTAGATTAACATCACCGCCTCGCGGACAGTCATTCCCATTTTGATTAAACGATGCGCCAGATGGTTCATATCGCCTTTAAACAGGGGTTTTTTATTCTTGATTCTGATACCGAGCACCATTAAAGTATCAAAAACCGGCACCGCCAGCACCAGGAGCGGAGTAGCCAGTGAATAAATCGGATAAGGTTCCTGGTAAAACGTAAAAAGAATAGTCAAGACCGCTAACATATAGCCGAGGAAAAGACTGCCGGCATCACCCATAAAAATGGAAGCCGGGTTAGTATTGAAAATTAAAAAAGCCGCCCCCGCTCCGATGAGGATTAATAAAAAATAAGCGATAAAATACTGGCCGGTTTGAAAGGCAATGATTAAAAAAATCGTGGAAACAACGACCAGAACGCCGCTGCATAAACCGTCCATATGGTCCAGTAAATTAAAGGCGTTAGTGATGCCGATAATCCATAAAACGGTAATAATAACGGAAATAATTTTTACCGGGGAAAAGATGAAAGAAATATCGTTGAAAACAAGGAACAGGGCGGTTAAAACCTGGACCAGTAATTTTATCCAGGGGTTTAATCCTTTAATATCGTCCATTAAACCGAGTGAAAACATAACGGTGGCGCCGAGCAAAATCACCGCGAGTTGGGGAATCGTATTAAAAACACCGTCCAGATATTGATAAATTACGGCGGGCGCCCAGGCGGGATGTTTTTGTTGCAGGATATAAGCGGCTAAAATCGCCAGTAAGAATGTCAAAAAAACGCCGAGAAAAATGGCGATTCCGCCGCCTAAAGGGATCGGGGTTTGATGGACCTTGCGTTCACCCGGGTGGTCCACCAGGCCGATCAGCCGGGTAATTTTCCTGGTCAGGACAATCAAGACCAGCGAACCGATAAACGCTGTTAAAAAAGTGATCACACCGACTAATCCCATAATAAAATTTTCTCCGAAAATTTTATGTTATCAGGGTATTAATTTCCCGGTTCATTTGCCCGGCGGCCTGTTCAACTTTCAGTGGCCAATTTTTTATTTTTGGACTTTCGTCCCGCTGTCCATTTAAAAAGGAGGCGGGATAAATAATACTGCGGGCGGCGGTGATGAGCGCGCCCAGTCCGTCCGGATTAAAAGCACTTTTTATATCTTCGGTTTGGCCGCCCTGGGCGCCATAGCCGGGAATCAGGAAAAAATTATGAGGCATCAACGAGCGCAGTTTTTTCAACTCATCCGGAAAAGTAGCTCCAACTACCGCGCCCAGGCCGCTGTAACCGGACCGACCGGTTAACGGTTTTCCCCATTCCACTACCTGCTGAGCCACTGTTTCGTAAAACCGCTGGCCGTCGGATAAAACTTGGTCCTGGAAATCTTTTGAACCGGGGTTTGAAGTCTTGACCAGGACAAACAACCCCTGACCGTTCCGGGCGGCTAATTTAATAAACGGGTCTAAACTATCCCGGCCCAATAAAGGATTGACCGTAATCGCATCGATGATAGAAGATTTTCCGAGGTAGGCCTCGGCGTAAGCCTGGGCCGTGGAAGGAACATCCCCGCGTTTGACGTCGGCAATGACGATCAGATTTTTCTTTTTGGCATAGATCATGGTATCAAAAAACGCCTTAAAACCCCAGGGCCCGTATTTTTCATAAAAAGCGGATTGCGGTTTAACGCCCACGATATTATTATGAAGAAGGTCAATC
>CAKKQI010000503.1:0-7463 GCA_919901895.1 Candidatus Brocadiaceae bacterium
TCGCGAATACAAGGTCAGGAGATCTCGTCTTACCCTCAAGCGTAGGGTAGTCGCAGGTCTCCCGACCTGCTAACATTTAAACACGTTCTTATTTTTTAATTTATATTTTTGTCCGCAACGGCAACTGGCAGTCTTATTTTTAAATTTCAATTTTTGAGCGCAACGGCAAATGTATCCGTGCCATTTAGCCGGGCTGCCGTAGAGCAGGGTGAAATCAGGCGCATTTTTAGTAACGACCGAGCCGGCGCCGATCATTGCCCAGCGTCCGATCGTAACACCGGCTAAAATGGTGCTGTTCGCGCCGAGACTGGCTCCTTCTTTAATCAGCGTGGGTACATAAACATCCAGATATACTTTACTGCGCGGGTAAAGGTCGTTGGTAAAGACGACATTTGGACCGAGAAAAACGTTATCTTCAATGGTTATTCCATCCCATAAACTAATCCCGTTTTTAATGGTAACGTTATTTCCTATAACGACTTTTTCTTCAATAAAAGCGTGGTCGCCGATATTGCAATTTTCGCCGATGCGGGCGCCTTTTAAGATATGGGCAAAGGCCCAGACCCGTGTGTTTCTCTTGATGAATTCGGTTTCCACCAGGGCTTTCGGGTGAATAAAAACTGATTTATCCATAAATAATTTTTCCGAAAAAATTATTTATAAATATAACACTTATCTTTGTTACGGTCAATATAAATAAAACCCGTTTGGTTTGATTTTTCGCTTCCTAAAAAAGTTATAACTGCCGATAAAATATATAAATATAAAATTTTTGCTTGTTGTGGAAATTTCACGAGAGGCTTGACGTTAATACAAATAATTGGTTTAATCTTAGAGCCTGTTTCATAACTCATTACAAGTAATATCAACGAGCCCCGCTGAAGCGGGACTCGTTGTCTACCGCACAATTTATGGTAGCCAATGACCTTTACGTAGCGACAGCGGAGTCCCGCTCCAAGCGGGACGGTCGTTGACATTAGGTTATGAAATACGCTCTTAGTTTAGTTAGCCGGCCTGGTTAGAAAAAGTGCGGCGGCCTAAACCGGAGGTTTTATTTTAATGGCTCAGTACGAACTTAATTTAATGGATTACTGGCGGATTATCCGGAAAAGACGCTGGCTGGCGCTCTTAATCTTTGCGGGCGTTTTTGCGGCCACCTGGGTCTATACCTCTTTCCAGCCGCTGGTTTTCAGTACCTGGGCCAGCGCCAGGTATCAGGAAGAAAAAACCATGGCTGACCTCTGGCGGGAATATCTTATTTATACGCCCGGCGACCCGATGTTGACCCAGGCTAAAGTTGCCCGCAGTTCTGATGTCATAGAAATAGCCGCGACTTCTCTGCGATTAATTGTTCCCGCTGCCTTACCGGAAGACAAGATTAAAATTGTGGCGTCATTACAGGGGTATGTTTCGACCAGAGTGGAGAAAGACACCAATATTATTATTATTGAGGTGCAACATAGTGATTCCAAAGAAACGGCTAAAATCGCCAATGTCGTCGTTGAGGCCTATATTGAGTATAATCTCAAGGAAAAAACCCGCAAGGCCAATAATTTAATTGCGACGTTAGAGGAACGTTTGGCTAATGAAACATTAAAATTGGCTGAATCTGAGGATCTTCTGAAAAAATTTAAGGAAAATAACCCGGAAATAATGGGGATCGATGACTCAGTCAGTATCAATACCAGGTTGGAAATATTAAAAAGAGAACGTAATAAATTATTAGGTAATTACACTCCACGCCATCCGGAAGTGATTAATCTGGACCAACAGATTCAAAATACCACTAAAGAATTACAGTTTGTTCAGGAGAAAATAACCCGGTTGAAACAACTTACTCGCGAAGTTGAGGTCCATGATGTTTTATACCGCGACCTGAAGCAGAAATACGAAAGCGCTTTGCTTTCTAAAGCGGAAAAGGTTCCGGATGTCAGCGTGGTTGACCGGGCGGTGGAACCGACCGTTCCGGTTAAGCCCAATAAGAATTTAAACCGCCTAGCCGGTTTGTTGATTGGTTTGATGCTGGGGTTGGTTTCGGTTTTTGTGGTGGATCATTTGGATACTTCGATCGGTACGATTGAAGAAATAGAAAATTTGCTTGAAGTGCCGGTTCTGGGCGTGATTCCCCATCTGGAAAAAACTGAGCCGGAACGGAAATTATTTAAAAAAATATTTCCGGGGACCAAGAAAGAAACGGATCTTTCCGCATCTAATAAAATCAGGTCGCAATTAGTTTTAAATTACAGCGCGATTTCTCCGATTGCCGAGGCGTATCGTATTTTAAGAACTAATGTTATCAGTGAAAAAATAAATAGTTTAAAAAAAGAGCAAATTTCGGCGGTTGTTTCGGAAGAGCGGGACAAACGCAGTGAAACTTCATTATTGACCGGCCGGGCCGGCCGGAACGGGAAGATTATTTTAATCACCAGCACCGGTCCGTCTGAAGGAAAAACCCTGACCGCCACCAATTTAGCCATTACGATGGCGCAAAAAGGCGAGCAAATATTGCTGGTTGATGTGGATATGCGTAAAGCGCTTCTTTATAAAATTTTCGGCCTTGATAAAGGACCCGGCTTAAGTGATATCCTGATGGGAACCAATAAACTGGACGAAGTAACCAGAAATATTACAGATACCTTAATGGGCGGGATGGATTGGGATATGTTGTTGAAGACGCCCGGGATTGATAATCTTCACATTATTACGGCCGGTTCAACCGTAGTTACTTCGTCCGAGTTACTCGGTTCCCGTGAAACGGCGGCTTTATGGTCTCAATTAAGAGCCAGGTATGATTATATTATTCTGGATTGCCCGCCGGTCTTACCGGTCACTGATGTCTTAGTTATCGGGCCGCACGTTGATAGCACGATTTTAATTTACCGCGCCGGCCGAACCGCCAAAGGGGCGTTGCTCAGAGCCAAAAACCAGTTAACCAACGTCGGTATCCCGGTCAAAGGAGTCGTCCTTAATTATATGACGCCGGAAATTGAGGTTTCGTCCAGTTATTATTACCGTTATTATAATAAATATTATTCGGCTGCGGAAAAGGAAAAATAATACTTTTGAACCTGTCGCACAAATAAAAAAATTGTCACTCCTGCCCCGTGTGTATCATTCCTGCGGAAGCAGGAATCCACGGGGTAAACTCCAGCAGGAGTCCAGAAACTTATTTATTCCGCCTTGGCGGGACTGGATTCCCGCTCCCCGCTTTCGCGGGGACAAGTTTACCCCTGCGGAAGCAGGGGCGGGAATGACGATCTGTCATGTTTTGACATTTGTGCAACAGGCTCTTTTGTAGGCACGAATTTATTCGTGCAATAAACATCATCAGTAACAAATAAAATAAAAAAGGTATGGAATCAAAACTGTTATTTTTTCTTCTGGTTTTAGTGGCTATTTTAATCCCGCTCCAGACCACGCAAAATTTGTTATTTAATAAAAACATCCAATTGAGCGAAATCGCCTTTCTGATTCTTTTTATCAGCTGGTTTATCCAGCTCATCAGGAAAAAAATACCACTCATCCGGACGCCGCTGGATATTTCCATTTTACTTTTTCTGGTCGCCGGCCTTCTTTCTTTGATAAATTCATCCGATTTGCAAAAAAGCGTCATTGAGTTTGCCGGAATACTTTCCTTGGCGCTTTTATATTTCCTGGTGGTTAATATTGTTAAGAATAAAAAACAATTAGTTTTGATTATTAAGATCTGGTTGCTTGTTTCAGGATTAGTTGCTTTAATCGGTTTCGGTGGTTTTATTTACAGTTTAATCTGGCAGAAAAGCTGCTGGGCCGCTACTTATTATCCCCGGTACTCTTCAATTGTTCCATTTCCCAGAATCAATGCGACTCTGCGCGATATGAGTATGTTAGCCAGCTATCTCCATATCGGGGTGCTGCTGGCTTTAGGAATGTTTTTGGCGCACCATGAGGTCTGTCCCAGCCAGGGCAGAGTTGAAAGTAACGCCAAACATCAATGGTTGTTTCCTTTAGCGTTATTTATAGCCGGGATTGTTTTTTTTACCGGCAGCCGGAATATGTTTGGTCTGGCGGTTAGTATTTATCTCCTGGCTTTTTGTGTTAAAAAATACGGAGAGATGATCCGGTCCGTTCTTCTGGTTATGACCGTTTCTTTAGGAATAGTCGTTATCGCCGTTACGGTCTGGTGTATTTATCCGGCCAAAATATATTTTGAAGCAGGAAGCAAAAAGATAATTTCTGAAATTAACCTGGCGCCTTCTTCGTATTTTGTTTTATTTGAAGCGGCGGTTAAAATGGTAAAAGATCAGCCGCTGACCGGCGTGGGGTTAGATATGTATAACAAAAAACTCGTTGATTATATGGATTGGGAAAAGAATCAGGAGACTTATGCCGCTCACGGGATGGAATATTATAAAACCGGACATGATCCCCATTCCGCTTACCTGGGTTATGCGGCGGAAACCGGCCTGTTAGGGTTGGGGGCCATGGTCGCGATGTTTTTTTGTTTGTTAAGACGGTTGGCTCGTTCCGTTAAATTAAGCAATGATAAATTTTGGCAGATTCTACTCTGGTCTTTTTTGGCGATTTTTGCCGGATTTTTGGTGAACGGTTTTTACAGCGATATTATTAAAACCAGGCATTTCTGGTTTGTCGCCGGCCTGGGCATTGCGGCGGTTAATATAATGAAAAAAGAAAAAACATAAAATCGCCTTAACCCGCCTCTTCGGCGGGAAGAGGTAGAAGGATGCTGATTATGTCAGATGCCGAAAAACAAATTATGCATCAGTCAAAATCTGATCAGTCCCGCCATGGCGGGACTGAAGCGATTCCCGGATTATCCATTGTAATCCCGGTTTATAATGAAGAGGAGAATATCCCTGAGATTTACCGCCGATTGAAAAATGTTTTGGAACAGGTTGCCAACGATTGGGAAATTATTTTTGTTGATGACGGCAGCCGCGACAATTCCGCAGGCGTAATCAGGCAGATTAATGTCGCTGATCCGCGTGTTAAAATTATCGGTTTATCAACTAATCTGGGTCACCAGATTGCGTTAACGGCCGGCCTGGACCACGCCGAAGGGAAAATGGTAATTACCATGGATGCTGATTTGCAGCATCCGCCGGAATTGATACCGCAGTTAATTTCCAGATATCAAGAAGGGGCCGAAGTGGTTCAAGGAGTAAAATTGGTACAAAAAAAACGCGGCTGGCTGAAAATTCTGGCGGCGTTTGCGTTTTATTCGGTTATCTGTAAAATTCTACGGATACAAATTGAACCGAATACCTCAGATTTCCGTTTACTCAGCCGCCGGGTTGTTTTGTTGCTAAGGGAAATGAGGGAGCGTCACCGATTTTTACGCGGTTTGATTCCCTGGCTTGGTTTTAAGATCGCGCGGGTGGAATACGAGGCGCCCGAACGCTTTGCCGGTCAACCGAAATATACTTTGAGAAAACTGGCCTCCCTGGCGCTTTCAGGGGTTGTTTCATTTTCGTCCGTTCCTTTAAGGATCTTTTTTTATTTAGGTCTGGTGGGCGCTTTTTTATGTGTGGGCTATGCTCTTTTCGCCATCGCGGCTAAAATTTTCTGGGAGGCCGCGCCTTCCGGCTGGGCTTCGCTTATCGTGGTGATTACTTTTCTAGGGAGTTTTCAATTGATTGCGATGGGAATCCAGGGAGAGTATTTAGCTAAGGTTTACGAAGAAATAAAAAGAAGGCCCCTTTATATTATTGCCTGGAAAAAAGGCTTTAGTGATGACTAAACTACCGAACCAAGCCCCGATTCTATCGGGGCAAGTAATTAATCTTACCGGTCGGTCGCTTGATTGTATTATTTGTGAAAAACCGGTTAGCCAAAGATGGCAAAATGATAATTTGCTTTTAAAGTGCCCCGGCTGCGGTTTAATCTTTTCCGAATTAATTTCTCAACCTGATGAAGCGGGTAAAAATTATAGAGCGGATTATTTTTCCGGGGTGGATTATGCCGATTATCGTTCCGAAAAAAAAGCCCTTCAGGAAACTTTCCAGCGATATTTAAAGATTCTGGCCCGATATTCATCAGGCGGCCGTCTCTATGAAATTGGTTGTGCTTACGGTTACTTTTTAGACCTGGCGCGCCGGAAATGGGAAGTCAGCGGTATTGATGTCTGTGCTGAAAGCACAAAATTTGCCAGAGAATCGCTTCAATTAAATGTAACCGGCGATAATTTTCTTAAGGCGCCGGTTAAAAAAGATTATTATAATGTGTTTTGTTTATGGGATACCATTGAGCACCTGGCTCAGCCGCATCAATACCTGGAAAAAATCAGCCGTTTAATTACTAAAGATGGATTACTCTGTATTTCTACCGGAGATATTGATAGTCCCATGGCGCGTTTACGAGGTAAATCATGGCGATTAATAAACCCGGCCATCCATCTTTTCTATTTTAATAAAAATACCATTAAGAGATTGTTAACTAAATATAAATTTCAACTGCTTTTATTTACTTATCCGACTTACTCGCGCACCATCAGGCAGATGGCTTATCGGATGGTTCAGAAGCAGATAAATAAATCTTCCGAAATGTTTTCAGGCTGTAATTTTTTAAGTAAAATCAGCGGAACCGGATTAGGTGATTATATTATCAGGTTAAATTTATTTGATATAATGGTGGTAATCGCTCGTAAGATTTAATTATGTCTACTAAAAATCTAATTATCATTTTTGCGGCCGTCATCATATTTTCTTTTTTGACGGCCACCCTGGTGGGGGCCGCCCAACCGCTGGCTTTATTATTGATTATGGGAGGCATTGTCTGTTTTCTTATCACGCTTTACAGTCTTGAGGCGGGATTGGTTCTGCTTATTTTTATTATTCCGTTAGTCTATCAAATAACTTTAGCCACCGTTCACGGGGCGACGGTTGATGTCGGCGTTGACGACCTGATGGTTTTCTTCCTGATTTTAGGCTGGCTGGGTTATATGGCTAAAACCAAACACTTTCCGATTATTCCCAGCCCGCTTAACTGGCCCTTTCTGGCTTTTTTCTCTGCCTCGGTTATTTCCTTGTTACCTTTGACGATGACCCAGGGAGCCGGACAGGTCTTAGTCTGCTGGCTTCACATCTTAAAATGGTTTGAGTATGTCTTAGTTTATTTTATCGTGCTCAGTGTTATCAATAACCTTGAGCAGATAAAAAAATATATCACCGTTTTTTTTATTACCTGTGGCTGGGTGGCCGCGATTCAATTCTGGCAAATAGCCGGCGGGAAAGAAATTGACGGGCAAACCGGGCGGGCGATGTCAACCTTTGGAAGCGAGGCCGTCTTAAGCGCCTATTATTTATTTTTTATCCCTTTTGCCATTATTTTTTATCTGCAGTCTAAAACTATTATTAATAAATGGACTTACGGCGTTCTCAGCATCGGGATGATCATTTTAATGTTTATGTGCTATTGTCGGGCTTCCTACCTGGCGCTGATACCCATCCTGATTGCCCTTGGTT
>CAKKQI010000503.1:7473-9433 GCA_919901895.1 Candidatus Brocadiaceae bacterium
CCAAACGTTACCGGTTATTCATTATCGGCCCTATCTTTGTTTTATTAATTCTTGTTCTGATCCCTCCGGTGCGGGAGCGAATCGATTTTACCTTTGTGGAAACAAAACCTCATTTGCGATTGGATGATTCATCACAGCAGCGTTTTGATAACTGGCAGAGAGGTTTAAAAGATTTTTGGGCCCACCCTTTTTTAGGAGTTGGTTTCTGGAATTACCGCTGGCAAACTGTTTCTCTGTCACAGCGGGAAATTGGCTGGACGGTTCATAACCAGTATCTGGCGATCTTGCTGGAAACGGGATTATTAGGTTTTATGATGTTTATGTGGTTGTTCTACCGGATGTACCGGAATGGTTTTAGATTGCTTAAAAATACGCGTCAGCGTTTTCCTTTTTTACACGGGGTGAGTATTGCTTACCTGATTGCCCTGGTTGGTTTGTGCGTTCAAATATTTTTCGGAGAAACCCTGGAATCATTTCAGCTTAACGGACCCCTCTGGATTATGACGGGGTTGATTATCAGGGCGAATGATCTTGTATTGAAAGAAGGAATTTCGCTTGAAAACAAATAGTGCCAACTTATCAATCATTCCAGCCGGGGTCATCAAGGATATTCTCCATTATACTCCCGGGCAGATTCTTCCGGCCTTATGCAGTATTATCAGCGTCGCGGTTTTTACCAGATTATTCAGCCCGGCTGAATACGGGTTATACGTCCTGGTGATCACGGCGGTTCTCCTGGCCGGTAATCTCACTTTTGACTGGATTGCCTTTGCCGTCTGGCGTTATTTTGAGAGGTATAAAATAGAACAAAAACTTTCGGTATTCCTGGGTACAATTTCCACCTTCGTATTTTTGATATTTATTATTACGGCCAGCATTAGTTATATCATCACGATATTTTTAAAAATAACTCCAAAGGCCGGACAAGTTGACCACGGTTATTTTATATTTTTATTAAGGATTGGTATATTATTATTAGGCGTTCAGACCGGCTATACGTTTGTGATGCTGGTGCTCCGGGTTAACCGTCAAAGTTTTAAGTACGGGTTATATTCATCAATTAAAGTGGCTGGTTCATTAACCACTGCGATTTTTATTTTTTATTTTATAGCCCGCGGGGTGGAATCCATCTTATGGGCCGCGATTATTTTCATCGGCGGCATATTTATGGTGGAAATATTCCAGTTTATTAAAAAATGGCATCTGCAGTTTTTCCCGTTATCAGGAGAGGTGTTAAAAAAAGTGGTCCGTTTCGGCGGTCCGCATATCGGCGTGTTAATCGGCACCTGGACGCTCAGTTTGGCCGACCGCTACCTGATAGAGTATTTTATGGATACCCGGGCGGTCGGGATTTATAACGCCGGTTACCAGTTGGCATCTTTCGGGTTACAGATTATTTACGGCATCTTGATTTTGACCGCCGTGCCGATTATCGTCCAGACGTATGAGAAAAACGGTCCGGCCCGGGCCGCGCACGCCATTAGTTCATTTGTCGGCATCTATTTATTATTCCTTGTTCCGGCCGTTGCCGGAATTATTCTTTTGGCTAAAGATGTTGCTTATATCTTATTAGGCGAATCATTCCGCTCGTCTTTTGAAATCGTCCCCTGGATAAGCGGCGGAATTTTTTTTCTGGGCTTAAGCCAGTATCTGACCGTGACGTTCCAGTTAAAAGAGAAACCGTATTCCCTCGCCGCTTTGATGCTGGGAACCGGCTTTTTAAATATTATGCTTAACATCCTTCTGATTCCCCGCTGGGGTATCGCCGGTTCGGCCGCGGCCACTTTCCTGTCGTATCTGCTTTGTGTTTTAATCACCGGGTTGGTTAATATTAAGATGTTTCCGGTTAGGTTCCCCTGGGTAACGCTGGTTAACGCGCTGGTTTCCTCGTTAATTATGTATGTTTTCCTGCGAATCATGACGGCTTATTGGCTGGGCGGCATATCGCCGCTTGTTCTTT
>CAKKQI010000504.1 GCA_919901895.1 Candidatus Brocadiaceae bacterium
CTTTAAGGGAAAGGTTGTTATTATAGATGTAAATAACGTGGGTGTCGCTATCGGGGACGGTCGGGGTCCAGGAGAAAACCAGGGCTGATAAGTTGATATAAAGCCCGCCGTAACCGTGGCCGCCGGAGGCGCCGGCGCCCATAATATAGCCGCCACCTTCCGCCGGCAGTTTGACCCAGAACGAGTATGTCAGAGCCGAGGGTTGCCTGAAAGAAGAGTTAGTTCCTAAACCGACATAATCGTTGATACCGCTAAAATTAAAAGCGGCGCCTTTATAGCCACTGCCGGGTTGTGGATAATAGACGACCGGCGGGATTGTATCAATAATCTCCGGTTCGCCCGGGGCATAACCTTTTGACCAGCCGTTTTTGACTAAATAAGGATAAGAATCTTTGATATTAGCGGCGTTGGAATCAACTCCGGCGATAAAACCCGGGACACTGGTCCGGCCCCACCAGTTGCCTTCATTACGATTGGTTTCTAGATTAAAATAGGAAAGTTCCACCGGTTGGTCCGCAGATACATTATAATCAGTATTTCCGTAAATATTATTCCGGTAAACATTATTATTCAAACTCTGGGTCAACACCAGTCCGGAGGAATTTGAAGTGAGGGTGTTATTTATGACGGTATTATTATTGGAAGCGGCGTAGCACCAGAGTCCGTAGGCGCGGTTGAATTGGGCGGTGTTATTTTCCAGAAGATTATCGTGGGAGCCGTAGAGGAGTTCAATGCCGACATAATCATTTGAGTTGGCCGTATTGTTCGCCAAAATGTTACCGGAACTGGAGAAAAGGGCGATCCCGTACTGTTTGGCATTGGCCGTGTTGGAGTCAATGATATTATTGCCGGAGCCCGCCTCCAGGACAATTCCGATGGCGCTTAAATCTGTCGTATTATTTAAAATCTGATTATTAGAGGATTGATAGAGCCATAGCCCGATGTAATTATTTGAAGTAAGAGAGTTATTAAAAACTTTATTATTAGAGGCCTCGCTGAGGTAGAGTCCGGTATTAGTGTTTGAATTAAGAATGTTTTCCGCCAATTCATTCCCGCTACAGCGGTCCAGGACAATTCCGACTCCGCCGGTGGCCCGGTTTTTGTTAATCAGATTACCGGTTGAGCTATAAACATAAATACCCGCGTTAGTGTTTGAGTTAGCCGTGTTTTCGCTAACGGTATTATCGTTGGAAGAGCTATCAATCGCGAGACCGACCACATTATTATTAGAGGTGTTCTGAGTAATAATATTATGGCTACTGTAAGAAAGAAGAACTCCGACCGTAAAATTCCGGATGAGGCAATTTTTAATGGTGACGTTCGTGCGGTCATACAGATAAATCCCGTAGCCGTAGCCGGGGCCGGTGATGGTCGCGCCGGCGCCGTCCACGATAATGTCGTTACTATTAATGACGATAAAATCAGAGATAGTACTCCCGTAGCGGTCTTTTAGGTAGATGGTTTCACCTGGAAGGCCGCTGAGGTAAATCGTGGATTTACGGGGCAGGATAAAGATATGCATTGCTTTATCTTTAGCCAGTTTCTGACTCCAGGTGTATCGGCCGTTGGCATCCACGGTAAATTCTTCAATGAAGAAGCCGTTTTCGTGTAAATAGAGTGGTCTGGGAGTAGTGGCTGGCGACCAAAAAGGATCTAATCCCGAGATAGTCAGAGTGGTTTTGGCGCCGCGGGTAGTGGTGATGGGCGAGATTAAAAAGGAAAGTGTATTGGTAATAGTTTCGGCGATAAGTTTGATTGGTTCGGATGATTCCAGAAGAAGGTTCGGGAAGATTTCGTTAGAGATATGGAAGGTTTGTCCTTCGGATTCGTAGGGTCGCCTGAAGCCATCCGGTTTGGTGAATTTCCCCAGGTCATTGAGGATTGACTCCGGATTGGGGGGTGGCGGGGCCGGCTGGGCGAATTCCTGGCCGGTGGCTTCCAGCGGAAAAAGGTCAAAAGAAATAAAAGGGAAAAACAGCAGGATTGAGAAGAGACGGAATGGCGCTGGAAGATGCCATGGCGCAAGGCGCCAAAAAATCCGGGTTAAACGAAATGGTTTTTGTTTTTGCTTCATACCGTTCCTCTCTTTATCCGGAGCGGATTGGTTTGATGGGGCTGGGAATAAATTTAAAGAAGTATCAAGATAACAAATCCAAAGTTGGGGCGAATAGTTTCTTTGAAAGAAAGTAT
>CAKKQI010000505.1 GCA_919901895.1 Candidatus Brocadiaceae bacterium
CTCCGAATCGCGGCTTTATTACAATCAGCGGAACGCAGTTCTATTATCTTCAACAACCACCCCATAAAAACCAACGTTCAATCTCTTCACTACCACCGCAGCACGGCATTTGTTCCGCAACGGCTCGTATTATATAACGGTTCGGTAACGGATAATGTGGCGCTCGGATTAAAGATAAGAGGCGCATCACCCTCACTTATTCGGGAAAAGATAAGCGCAATGTTAAATGCCTTCAAAATAACGCATCTCGCGAAGCGTCCGGTTTATCAGATTTCCGGCGGTGAAGCCAGACGAGTAATGCTCGCCCGGGCATTGGTTCTTAGCCCTAAAATCCTCTTTCTGGATGAACCGTTTGCCGATCTGGATAAGCAGGCCAAACACGCCCTGATGAATGATTTCTTACCGGTGCTAAGCCAAACCGGATGCACAACTATCTTCATCACCCACAATTATGAAGAAACTTATCAATTGTCAGATCGTCTGATCGTGCTGTTCGGAGGAAAAATTGTCCAGAACGGACAAACCCAAGAAATCTTCAAGCGGCCGGCCAGTCAGGAAATTGCCGACTTTCTTGGATTAGAGAAAAGATAAAATGTGGTCTATAGGTATAATCGTGGTAATAAAAGAAGAAAACTGGCTTTGTTGAATACCTATGAACAATCATTTATCATTGTACCCATTTCCGGCAGATATCCAGTGCCATCAGACTATAACAAGTCGTTAAAAGGTCGTACCCTTCCATCCAGCGGTCAACGTCATTAACCCAGGTCCCGTTCTCCTGTTGCCGGGCGGCTAATTTTTCCGTGAGGTCTTTGGCCCAGAAATGTTCGGCATTATCAGGTTTAGTAATAATTATTTTTTCGCCGTAGGCATCAAGCGCCTTGGCAAAGGTGTGATAGTAATAGAATAATCCCTGTTTCCCTAACTCAGGCCGGGCATCGGTTCTCAATCCGATATTTTCATCCAGATTATAGTGCGCTTGGATCCAAGCGTAAACCGCCCGAACCCGCGGATTATTTTTATCGACATCGGCATAAATAAAACTTAACAGTCCGGCATAAGTCATACTGGCATAAGATTTAAAAGTCTTGCGTCCATCCGCTAATGTTTCTTCGCCGGCTTTGCTTTCCATCGGCGAGTAAAAGACCCCGCCATCATTACCAACTACGGCCTGGAATTTATTGGTTTCGCTGGAATTCTGGCATCTGGTCGTAAATTCAACGGCTCTGGCCCAGACTTCATTATCTTTGGGTAAACCACCTTCGTGCAGGGCCGCGGCCACCTGGTTCAGCACCGACATATTGGGATTAGGTTTTACCTCGCCACCCCTTTCTTGATAACCCCAACCGCCGTTATGCCAGGATTCGGATGAGTTAACATACTGGGCCTTAGCCAGATAATTACGGGCTTTAATAATTACGTCTTTATATTTTTCCTTATCAGCCGCAACCAGGGCCATCAGGGCTAAAGGCGTTTTATAAGTCGCAAAAGCAGGAAATTTGCCCGGGTCAATAATGGAACCGTCCGGTTGCTGACGCTTGAGTAAATACTGAATACCTTTTTCTATTTGGGTCTGGTAGGTTTGCCGGTATTCGGTTGAGGTGTTATGGCAGGCGGAAATTAGCGCCATGGCCGTCATCGCCGCATCGGACTTGCCTTCGGGGTCCGGCCAGGAGCCATCGTTTAATTGTTTAGACATTACCCAACCCAGGCCGCGGTTGAATGTCTTTTCTAAAAACAGGGAAATTTGGTTAGCAGACGGTGGCAAAGTTTTCGGTGGAGCCATTTCACAATCAGAACATAAATCGCCTACTTGCCCCGTAGAGGCGGTCGGCAGGCCCGCTGGTAATTGAGAAACATTTTTAGCCACCGACTCTTTTTCCACACCGGGTGCTGGCCTGGTAATAATCACTGAAACGCCGATAATGATACCGGCAATTAAAATCAAAAGAACAACGATGACTAAATTATTTCTCATGATTTCCTCCAAAATATTTCTTGATCACCTCATCATAATCCTGAGGCCAGTATGGTTTAGCCAGAGCGGTTTCCCGATTTTTAATAACCTGTTCCGCTAAGATTATCCGCGGCGCGTTCAGGCCGGACGGCTCTATTCTATCCGAAAGCGACCCAGTAAAAAAAACATTCCGGCCGTCTTCAGCCGGATGAGCCGGGTAAATTCCGCCGGCCCAATTAAAAACGTCCTGGCTTCCCGCCTGTTCCGAACCAACTTTACGTTGGTCGGCCGTGGCATAAACAGACTGGTTCGGAGGTATCTCAAGCCCTAATTTTATTGAAGCCAGCCCCGATTGGAGCAAGGCAAACCGGCCCGCGATCCGCTCTAAAACATCATCCTGTTTACCGGCCATAATGCTGAAAAATTTCTCCAGAGGCTCGGCTAAAGAAATTTCCGGTGTTTCCAAAGCCCGCAGAGCTTCACTGACGACACCGGTTAAATTAATACGCTCATCAGAAAACTCCGCCCCGGAAAGTTTTTCATTATTTTTTTTTAATAACATTTTTAAGGGACTTAAAGCGGAAACGGTTACCTCTCCTTTCTTTATTTTATTTTCTAATTCTCGTAACAGTTGTTTCCTGTCATTTTCGTTCTGAAGGATTTCCTGTGTCCGGGAAAAATTAGTTGGTTGTCCCAGGGCGATATAAATCTCTTCAATCATCTGACGCGCCCCGGTAATCCGTTCAAGTTCAACCCCGGTCCGGAAT
This sequence comes from Candidatus Brocadiaceae bacterium, assembly GCA_919901895.1. Classification (GTDB taxonomy): domain Bacteria; phylum Planctomycetota; class MHYJ01; order JACQXL01; family CAKKQI01; genus CAKKQI01. The sequence continues at coordinate 2,725 of CAKKQI010000505.1, forward strand.
GATAAGTTATCAATCCGTTCTTGAATGGCAATCGGGTCTGCCTCTTTCTCTTTCAACATCACGGCTAATTGCTCCATCTCCCGGACGATTGATTGTGCCACGGAATCAAGAGATGAAGATTCTTTAATATGCGCCGCCGTATTTTCAAGTTTATGCCCTTCTTCCTTCATCAATTCGGCTATTCTGGTTTTAGCCAGCAGTTCCGGCGACTGGGCCACCGGAATAAGGAGCAAAATACCGACAACTAATACGGTAATAACCAAACGCAGAAAATAATTCAGGTTAAAATATTTATAAGCCAGCGATAATTGCACGCGCTCAAGACGTTGAACCGAATTATTAATCAGCAGTTCGGTAAATTTACTTTTACCAGCCGCTTTCAAGGATTCCAGCGTGGTCACGAGCTGATTATTTAATTTTAAAATGGTATCAAGAAAAAGGGCTGATTGCTGAAGAGACGGTTTTTTAAACAAAGCCAACAGGACCCCTCCTAAGACACCCCCGAACGGTGGGATACTATAAAATAAAACCTGGTGGGCCGTAATTACGTTAAATCTGGATAATAAAATTAAAGCAATACTCATCAGACATCCGTAAAAACTCCAGCGGAGTATTTCCAGAACCAGGATCCGGCTCCATAAAGCCCAGGTAACGCGGTTAAGCAATTGTTCAAACCTATTTTCTGATTTTGGTAAAGAAGTTATCATTGTTTCTGTTCCGGGTGATTTTCTTTTTCTTTGGGTGGACCATCGGCTGGAGATAATTCTTTCATTTTTTGCAGCAGTTCGCGTTCGCGCCGGTCCACCTCCTGATTAATTTTTACCAATTCTTTTAACTCTTTTTCATCAGGAACACGGATGATTATTTTTATCTTTGTCCCCTTTTCCGGAAGCAACTCTTTGTTCGGGAAATAAATATTTTTAAAACCACCGGCCAGACCGGGGTTATCCAAAATGGCCGACGGGTCATGATAAGTAGCGATAATAGTTTTAGTCGAGTTAGCGGAATAAAATCGCCGGCCGGTTGGTTCACCGGTATCCGGGTCAATCTCGTCAACA
>CAKKQI010000506.1 GCA_919901895.1 Candidatus Brocadiaceae bacterium
TTTAATCCCAAATGGTCGGATGCTCTTGGAATATCCAAGCACTGATCCAAAAAGTCGAAATGCGAAGGTATCTGCTCCGGACGGAACTCGCTTAGGTGATTGGGGACAAGATAATAGATTTTCTTATTTAAATTTGGTTAAAGAGGCACAGCGTTATCCGATTTTAGGTGAGTTTGCCCAGTCTATTGAAAAGTGGGGATTTTATAAGGTAGCATCGCAGACCCTTACTAAACCTGTACAAATCATTAAGCAATTACGTATTAACGAAGATGGCAGTAATACCGCGGCGGTACTTCACATTGCCCGCAATGAACATTTTGATGGATTTAAACAGATTGAAGAATATCTCAAAGAAGCTGTTCCTGAATTAGAAGAATTGCGTACTGAAATAAGCGAAGGCGCCGTAGGTAATACTCATATTGCGATTAAAGAGAAAGGTTCTGATATGAGTATACCATCTTGGAATATGTCCGATGGCACATTACGGTTTATTGCCCTTCTAACAATACTTTTAAATCCTAAACCAACCCCTCTTATCTGTATTGAAGAACCGGAAAACCACTTGCATCCAGGATTGATGGAACTACTTGCCCATGTCTTAAAACAGGCCTCCGAAAAAACGCAGGTATTAGTAACAACCCATTCTCCATATCTTCTTAATCATCTCAAACCGAAGGACGTAGTGATTGTTACAAAAAAAGATGGGCACACTGAGGTAAAAGAGATGTCCAAAACCGCTGGTCTTCAGGAAGCATTGAAAGTACTGGGATTGGGGGAATTATGGCTGGGTGACAGCGACCTTGGTGGAACAACACCAGTGGGCGATTAATTATGATTCTTATTTATACAGAAGATGAAAAAGGCCGTAACCCTACAGAAATTCTGGCCAAGAAAATAGCACCGAACAAAAAAATTAAAGTAGAATGGTTATCTCAAGGTAATCTGGTTGTAAATACCAGGAAAGTAGTGGCGAAAATTAATCAAAAAATATCGGGAAATCCTGATATTGTTAAAATAATCGTTTGCGTCGATACTGAGTGTACCCAGCGAACAGAAAAAGAAATTAATAACGCTGGTAAACAAGTTGCCTCTAATGTCTTAAAACCTGTTAAGTATTGTCCTGTTGTTCATGCCTTAGAAAGTTGGTTAACATCAGACCCTAAGCCAATAGAAAAAAACTTGGGAGAAAATTTTCTTTACCTCAAACAGAATGCAATCCCAAGCAATATTTAAAAGAAGAATTCAGGAAAGCCGGACAGGAATTTGATTATATAAGAGATAATCCTCGCATAGCTCAATGCCAGAGTCTTGATATAAACACTATCGCTAAAAACAATTTGAGTTTTAGAGAATTTGTGCGGGCTATTAAAGACTAACCGATTTTCCCCTAACTTCCCACCTCCGACTTCTCTTTTTTAGTTTCGGTCATTTTCGGCCTCGGCAAAAGACCGGCTTTTTCTACGACGGATGGAACAATCTCCTCCCAGCCGACCGCCATAATGTGAATCCCGTGTACTCCTTCAATCTGTTTGACCTGATTGATAATCTCCAGGCAAATCTCTACCCCGGTGACCTGTTCGTCCCGATTAGGTCGGGACTCCGCTGTCGCTGCGTCTTTTCCGCCTAAGGCGGACTGCGTCATCCGGGTAACGAGTTCATCCGGAATCATCACCCCGGCCACATTTTCTTTCATATACTGGACCATCTTGACCGATTTAACCGGAATCACGCCGGCCAGGATATGAACTTTCCGGTGTAAACCCAGATCCCGCACCTCGGCCATCCATTCTTTAAAACGTTTGACATCAAAAACCGCCTGGGTCTGGATAAAGTCTGCGCCGGCTTTGATTTTTTTAGCCAGCCGTCTGACGCGGAAAGTTAGCGGGTCGGCAAAGGGGTTAGCAGCAGCGCCGATAAATATTTTGGGAGTGTTTTTTATCGTCTTGCCGCTAATCATCCGACCTTCATCACGCAGGTTTTTAAAGGCATTAATTAACTGGATGGAATCAATATCGTGAACATTTTTTGCCTGCGGGTGATCGCCGAAAGTCTGGTGGTCCCCGGAAAGACAAAGGACATTTTTGAGACCGAGCGCCGCCGCTCCGATAAGATCACTCTGCAGGGCAATCCGGTTGCGGTCGCGGGTGACCATCTGAATGACCGGCTCCAATCCTAATTCATTAACCAGCACGCCGGCGGCGATGCTTGATAAACGCACAATCGCCGTCTGGTTATCAGTAATATTCACCGCATCAACGCAATCTTTTAATAATTCCGCTTTTTTACGTACCAATTTCGGCTCGACGCCGCGGGGCGGACCGAGTTCGGCCGTTACGGCAAACCCACCGCTTTCTAAAATTTGTTCTAACCGACTGCCTGATTTCATAATGTCAACTCCTTGCCGAAAGGTCGGCATTTCGTTACGGCCTAATGGACTCATTATTTATAGGGCGTAATTCAATAAACACGAAACCACGAAATTAGGA
>CAKKQI010000507.1 GCA_919901895.1 Candidatus Brocadiaceae bacterium
AAACTGGCTTCCGGCTTGGGGGGAGATTTTTCCGTTCAACTGCTTAACGCCGACGGTTTCCCTCTGACAGATTTTACCGGTGAATCAGAACTTAAACTTCATCCGGTGGCGGATACCGGACGGTCTGCGCTTGAGGGGAAAGAAAAAAATAAACCGTTTAAAGAATTTCAACCGGCTGGCGCGATAAAATTTTATACGGAATCGGCTCAAAATAATCCGGATAATCCTTTTATCTTAATGCTCCTGGGCTTACTGCATTTTTTCACTGATAACGAAGATGAGGCGGTGTTTTTTTGCGAGAAAGCAGTTGCTCTCAAACAGGATTCGGCTTATCTCCATTATTTTTTCAGCCAGGTTTATAACCGGATTTCCTTATTACCGGAAGCCTACCGGCGGAATCAGGTTAAAAAAGAATATGAGAAAATGTTAAATATTGATTCTTCCTTTATGCCGGCTTATCAGGGGCGGGCGATTTATTATAATGAAGATGATAAAACCGAAGAGGCATTGCAGGAATTAGAACGGGCTTTTAAGATTAACCCCGGTTTTTTTTACGGGTATTATTTAGCCGCTAAATTTTCCGAACGACAGGGCTGGGTGCATGAATCAGAACAATGGATGCAAAAACTGAATGAACTGGCGCCGGATAACCTGTTTTATCTTTCTTACCGGCTGCGGCGTTGTCTGAAAGGGCAGAATTACCAGAAAGCTTTGGAATTAACCCGTAAAATGATGGCGCAAGATTATTATAGCGCGATTGACCGGATGGCTGAAATTTATAAAAACCAGGGTGATTTTAAAAATACCTTGGAAATTTATAATGAACTGATGCAGTTAGAACCGGCCAATTCGGCCGGCCTGGAAGAAATAGCGGAACTTTATATTGCGATGGAAGATTACCACGCGGCGGTTAAAATTTATCGGCAATTATCAGGATTGGTGCCGGAATCACCGGAATATTATCAGGCCTTAGGCGATGCCTATCTTAAATCGGGCGACCGGGTTCAGGCGGTTCAAAATTATCAAAAATCGGTCGCCCTGAAACCGGCTAATATTAACCTGCATCGTTACCTGATATTTTTAAATAATGAGTCCGGCTCAGGCGAAGAGGATGCAGCGACAGCGGAGTCCCGACCTAATCGGGACGATTTTTATCAATCCTTTGCGGTTGATGTCAAAACGCTTATCCCCGGTTCGCCGGCTCCCCGTAAATATCCCAAAGCCGCGGTGGTTTATTTACTGGACCAGGCCGTCTTGAGGATTTATCCGGACGGCTCGCACAGCGATGTCATTCACCAGGCGTATAAAATTTTAAATGACGAAGGGATTGAAAAATACAGTCAGGTTAATATTCAGGGAGAACTGCTGGAGGCAAGAATTTATCAACCGGACGGAACGGTTCTGGAGCCGGTGCAGGGGGTCGGTTCTTCTTTTACCATGCCGGATGTGCAAATCGGTTCGGTCATAGAATATAAATTCAAATATGACGCCGCTTATGCCAGCCCGGTCCAGTTTAATTATCCCGCTTTTTATTTCCAGGACCCTAACTTTGATTCGCCGTTTTTAATTTCACAATTTATCGTGGTGGCCCCGAAAGATTTTGATTTGAAATATATCCGGAAGAATTTATTACCGGAGCCGCAGGTGCAAGAGAAAGATGGCACCAGGATTTACAACTGGACGATGACTCATACCGAGCAGGTTGAAACAGAGCCGCTGATGCCGCATTACGACGAACTCCTGCCTCACGTCAGGATAACGCAATATTTAAACTGGCACGAGATTAATAAAATTTATAAAGAATATTTCTTCCGCCGGGCGATGCTCACCCGGTCGATTAAAGATAAAGCCCGGGAACTGGTTAAAGATGGCCGGACCGTTAAAGATCAAACAGAAGTCCTCTATTATTTTGTAACCAATTTGATTAAGGAAACTTCCGGTAATAATGGCACGGCGCAGGAGATTCTCGTTAGCCAGAAAGGCAATCGGTTAATTCTGCTTAAAGCCCTGCTTGATGCGGTTGGGATAGAGAATTATTTTGCGTTGACGCGGCAGAATTCTTCTCTTTTTCCGGAACCGGATTGGTCGTTGCCGCAACCGGATTATTTTACGGCTGAAGGTTCCGGCGGGACATTATTGCAGGTCGTTCAGGAAAACGGTGAATTTATCTGGTTATCGGGCGTTTACCGCTATCTTAAATGCGGCTTGATTCCTTCTCATCTCCAGGGCGGCTGGGCTTTTGTGATTGATAAGCACGGCGGACAGATGATTAAAATACCGCAGTTATCATCGGAAGAAAATTTATCATATTCCGAATTAACTTTTCAGATAGATGAAAAAAACGAAGCCGCAGCGGTTGGTTTAATTGTGCTTAACGGCGAAAACGGGGCGAATACCAAAGAAAGCCTGGCCCCGCTGGACCAGCCAACCAGAAAAAATATTATTGAAAGTTCTTTTAATCCTTTATACCCCGGGTTTATTCTTAAGGGAGTTGATTTTAGCGGATTACAGGAAGCCGTTTACCCCTTAACAATAAAAGTAGAATTTACCTGGCCTGATTTTGTTACGGTGGAACCGGATAAGACGGAGTGCAAAACCGGTTTAGTTCCGCTTAATTTAACCCGCCAGTTTATTTCCGAATCGGAACGCAAGTTACCTCTGGAAATTAAGCAGAGTTTAACCGGACGTGAAAAGGTGCGTCTTATTTTACCGCCTGGTTTGCGCCTGAAAGAAATCCCCGAAAGCGTTAATATTATCAGCCAATTTGGTACGTTTGCTTTGAAGGTTTCTTCGGACGTAACGGCCGGGGATAATTCATTACGGGAAGAGATAATTATTACTAAAAATTATTTTATTCCGCCTCAAACAATCGCGCCGCCTGATTATAAAGAATTTATTGAATTTTGCCGCCGAATCGATAACGTGGAAAAACGTAAACTTTTGTTAGAACCGGTTCAGTAAACCCCGTTAGAGCATATTAAATTACTAAATGTTTTCCATAAGTTTAATTCTATTATATCAATATTTCCTTGTCAACTGACCTGCCTGCCGGCGCCGCCTCTGGCGAGCCTCGCCCCGAAGGGCGGGAGGCAGGTAATGATTCCCACGTCCTATTTCAAGGGGTTTTTCATGGTGATGGTGCCATCGGGCAGTTCGTAATATAGTTTTTTGTTCTTGGAATAAACACTGGGCAAACCTTTTTTGCGGTTTTCCGCCTGCGCTTTTTTAATCGCCCGATTACCAAGCCGGGCTATCTTAATCAAAGTTTCATAAGCCTCTTTTTTCACATTATTCCTTCCTTGAATAAATGGAAATTGTTTTCATCTATGATTTCAGTTTCATTTCCTTCGCCTGCCGCAACCTGCAGGAATTCGTCTTTACTGTTTAAGAAGATTTTCCAGCCGTCTACCAGAGGACGATACATATTCCAGAAATTTCTTTTACTGCGCGCAAATCTGCGTCTGATGTCTTCTTCAGGCACCGGATGCCCGCCCTTTTTTATCCTGATGTCTATCCGTCGAATGGCTTCATTAATGCTTTCAATAAAAATATAAATTATTTCTACCAGGTATCCTTTTTTCTTTAACTCTTTTATAATATTAACAAAGTATCTCCCTGCCAATGTGGTTTCTACAATGAATGATTGCCTCTTGACAATACATTTATCTATTTGGCCCAAGAATATTTTTCCTGCCTGAACTCTCACTTTTTCCAGATGTCCTGGCGCTAATTTCAAGGCTATTTCATCCGCATTCAAGAAGGGTAATTTGGTGTCTTTGATTAATTCTCGGGCAAAGGTTGTTTTGCCGCTCCCATTTGGCCCGGCAATTATATAAACTATTTTTTGTTGCATCGGTTTAATTCTATCATATCAACATTCCCTTGTCAACTTGATAATATCCCAATACAAGGTAGGGGGACACTCTTCCTAACACTAATTAAATCAATATGATCGCAACAAATTATTCCTGGTGTTGTTCATAATTTTTATATCGTTTATATCGTAATTCCTATGGCAAGAAAACCACGGAGTATGTAAATCGGGGAAACTTTATTTTATCATATCGTTATGAATTCGGGGGACATGCTCGGTGTCCCCGGAATTTCCCCAATGTCCCGTTTCGGCGGGAATGCGGAGTCCCCCGTATTCCTTCAGGGGTTCCACGCTCCGATATTCCGCCTAAGGCGGATCGGGGCACGCTTTAAGCGTGGGAAAAAAGGTCGGAACGTCCCGGGTTGCTTTAGGCTAAAACCTAACACTCAGTAGGCTGGTCCTGGGTGCCACGCTTTAGCGTGGGAATTTGCTACCTTTCTTACTTGGAGATGGGTTAAGTGGTTCTGGCAATTTTGTTGATTTAAGAAGCTGCTACGCGGCTAACGATTGAAGACCAACCTAAAATAAGATGGGTTGTCCCGGCCGGACGACCGATCTCTAACGGGGTAAACCCCGTTTACATCATTTTGATTTTTCTTCAGTGGTGGGCGGAATTAAAGGCGTTTTCTCTATTGAAGCGGCGCCGTATTCGGTTTTATGGGCGTTCCACCATTCTTCCCATTTTTTAATAATTTCTTCCTTCTGTTTTTCATCCGCCGAATGGATTGAGCCTTCCGTGTGTTCGGTGATTTTTTCCAGGGCTTTGATGACATATTCGCCGACCGTTTTTTTATCTTCGTCCATTGCTTCCTCAACGGTTTGATCTTTAATCAGGGGCATTAATTCTTTCACGGCTTCCTTGTTCTGAAGCCGTCCGAGGGCTTCAATTGCGGCGCATTTGACCAGGCGTCCGAAGACGGTCAGGGCGTTATCGTTCAGGGCTTTGATTATTTCAGGCGCAGCTTCTTTGGCGCGGAGGATTCCCAGCGTCCGGATTGATTCGTAACGCAACTCCACGTCCGAACTTTTGAGCGATTCCATTAAAGACGGAACGGCGGCCGGGTCGGCCAGATAACCTAAAGAACGGGCCGCCACCGCGGCCAGGGCTTCAATATATTCGCCTTTTTCATTTTGTAGAATATGAATCAACGGGGCCACGGCCTGATGATCGCGTAATTCAGCCAGGATTTCGCAGACCAGATATTGCAGTTCCGGGTTACCGCCCGGCAGGGCCGTTATTAAAAAAGGAACCGCCGGCTGGCCGATTCTTAAAAGTTCCTCACGCGCTTCATCTGCCGTAAAAGGATTATCATTAGTAAGATTAGCGATTAACGAAGTGATTTCTTTTGGTAAATCTTTTTTTCCATTAATGTCTGGTGTGGCCGTTTGATTGGTTGAAGTTTCTGTGTTTGAGGAAGTTTTTTCTTGCCCCGATAGAATCGGGGTGAAAATGATGCAGAGAATAAGACCGGCTAAATATTTCATAATTGCTCCTCCTATGTTAATAATTACCCGTAAAAACTGTTTTCGGGTAATCTGTGTAATCTATCTTAAGAATCGGTGTAATCAGATCATCTCTTTTTACTACGAAGGTGGTATATGTCTTAAGGGCCTGTTTATTTTCCAGACGCCGTTTTCCTTGATAAATTCCCACAAGAATTCACCGCCGGAGCCCCAATTAAGGATAACCGAGGCGAGATGAAATTCGTCTGCACTTATTCCGATATCTTTAACCGAGGCGTGTTGATATTCCAGGATGATGCTCTGTTTGTTGTCTTCATAATCCTGGGCGAATTGTTCAAAAGTCGGGCATTTTTCCTGCTTATAATAAGAGCCCAAGTAATAATAGGCCGTGGTCAGGTCGCCTGAGACCATACTTTTGGCAAAGATATTAAAACTTTCTCTGATTGAAGCGTAGTCTTGTTTTTTTAAATGATTGGTCGAATTGCAACCGTTTATAAAATTCGGCAAGCCCAGGGCAACCAAAAGTATTAATCCGGAGAACAGTTTTTTCCCAAATCTTGTTTTCATAAAACTTACTCCCGTTATTTTTTTTGAGATATCCCCGCATCAATAATGAATCTTTAGGGATATCAGCCAGAGGCTGACCAGCCTTTGGCTGGAGCGAAATCCCGACCTTTCGGGATAATTATACCACAATCTTTACCGGGGTCAAATAATTTATTTTTTTGTGAAAAGAAATGATTGACATAAAACTTTTTAAGTGGTAAGAAATCATTTTATGAATATAATTAAGGCGTTGCCTTCTTTGTTAATAAATAAAATTGCGGCCGGGGAGGTGATTGAGCGGCCGGCCTCAGTCGTGAAAGAATTAATTGAAAATGCGCTGGATGCCGGGGCCAGCCGGATAGAGATTGAAGTGGCGGACGGCGGTAAAAAATTAATCCGGGTGAGCGATAACGGTTGCGGGATGAGCCCGGCTGATCTGGAAAAGGCATTTTTGAGCCACACGACCAGTAAGATTGACAGTGAAAAAGACCTGAGCCGGATCCAGACTTTCGGGTTTCGGGGCGAGGCGCTGGCCAGCATCGGAGCGGTCAGCCAGGCACGTTTGACTTCAAAATTGCGTTTGACCGGTTCCGAAAAAAATGCTTCGCCCGAAGCCTATACCGTTG
>CAKKQI010000508.1 GCA_919901895.1 Candidatus Brocadiaceae bacterium
TTTATCCGCTGCAAAGAAGATGAAAAACAATTGAATAATTTTAATATTTCGGTCGGCCTGACCGAAGATTTTATGCGCCGGGCGGAAAATGATGAACCTTACGAACTGCTTAACCCGCGCAGCGGAAAAATCCAGGGAACACTGCCGGCTAAAAAAGTTTTTGATCTGATTGTTGACCACGCATGGAAATCAGGCGAACCGGGTATTGTTTTCCTGGATCGGCTCAATAAGGATAACCCCACCCCCCAGGTCGGTAAAATTGAAAGCACTAACCCCTGCGGCGAACAACCGCTCCTGCCCTATGAGTCCTGCAATCTCGGTTCCATCAATCTCGGCAAAATGGTTACGGCCGACGGAATTGATTACGACCGGATAAAAAAAATCATTCATCTGGCCGTCCGCTTCCTGGATAACGTCATTGAACTTAATAATTATCCGATGCCGATGATTGAAAAAATGACGCGGGCCAACCGTAAAATCGGGTTGGGGATTATGGGTTTTGCTGATTTATTAATCAAATTGGGGATTCCTTACGATTCCGAAGAAGCCCTGCAGATAGCCGAAGAGGTAATGAAATTTATTAACGATGAATCTAAAGTTGCTTCGCGGCAGTTAGCCAAAGAACGAGGCGCTTTTCCTAACTTTCCGAATAGTGTTTTTGCCCAGCGGGGAGAACCGCCCATCCGAAATGCGACCACGACTACGATCGCCCCGACCGGCACCATTAGTATCATCGCCGGCGCCTCCAGCGGAATAGAACCGCTCTTCGCAGTTTGTTACATCCGTAATGTGCTGGACGGAACCAAAATGGTGGAAATCCATTCGATTTTTGAAGCCGTGGCCAAACGAGATGGTTTTCACTCAAAGGAACTGATGGATAAAATTGCCGAACACAGTAGCATTAAGGACCTGGATGAAATTCCGGTGGAAGCCAGGCGGATTTTTGTAACGGCTCATGATATTTCGCCGGCCTGGCATATCCGGATGCAGGCCGCTTTCCAGAAATATACCGATAATGCGGTTTCTAAAACGGTCAATTTTCGGCACGAAGCTACCCGGGATGATGTCGCCGAAGTATATTTCCTGGCTTACCGAACCGGTTGTAAAGGAGTAACCGTTTACCGCGACGGCTGCCGCTCGGAACAGGTGCTCAGCACCGGCCAGCCGAAAAAAACAGCCGAATCTAAAATAGCGGACGAAGGAGGCCTGCGCACGGCTCCCCTGCCCCGCCCTGAACTGACTTTTGGCTCCACGCGCAAAATGAAAACCGGTTGCGGTAATCTTTATGTTACGATTAATTCTAACGAAGCCGGCGAACCGTTTGAACTATTCAGCACGATGGGTAAAGCCGGCGGTTGCGCCGCTTCGCAGGCCGAAGCCATCTCTCGCCTGATTTCCTTTGCCTTACGCAGCGGGGCTAACCTTAAAGAAATTATTAAACAGTTAAAAGGTATCTCCTGCCACTCCATTGCCTGGAGTAAAGGCGGTAAGATCCTTTCCTGCGCCGATGCCATCGCTAAAGCGATTGAAGTATCAACCGAGCGAATGCCGATGCCGCAATCAGCCCCGAAAGCAATGGCCGCAGCCGCGGTGGGCAGCCCCACTCCCGATATAATCGGGACAGGGCGTCAGATGAATAAACCGGAAAACCTCCTCAAAGGCGCCTGCCCGGATTGCGGCGGGATTCTGGCTTATGAAGAAGGCTGCCTGCACTGCTACGCCTGCGGGTATTCCGAATGCGGATAACCTTACGCAGATTAAAACAGATTCCCTATAAAAACGGCGGGAGACGATCTCGCCGTTTTTTTATTCTTTGACAAAAATTCTCATAATTGATAAGTTATAAATAGGAGCAAAACAAAAATCTTTGTAGGCACGGTTTTAACCGTGCGGTTTTAATGAAGCATGAATAAAATGCGTGATTTATGAGCACGAATAAATTCGTGCCTACAAGGATGCGTGAAATAAATAAAATTTTTGTTAAAAATTGTATGATAACTTATTTAAGCAAAAATGAAATGCGGGCGCTGGATAAACTCAAGTCTTCTTACGGCGGCGCAAAAATAATCGCTCAAACCATAGAAGAAAAAAGAGATTATCAACTTCGTAAATCAATGGTGGAAAAACAGGGCTTCGGTAATTATCTTAATGACGCCGAACGGTTTGCCCGACAGATGCCTAAAGCCGGCGCTTATATCAAAGAGAATAAACTGAAAATTACCAAGAAAGCGACGGCCACCACCCAGGTCTCGGCCTGGCAGGGATGTAAAATTACCCATCATTGCCTTAAACGAACGGCGGAAACAGTTCGGCTGGCTCACCGTCCTGAGCGAAGTCGCAGGAACGGAACCATTTTCTTGCCTAACGAAATGATTTCGGTTATGCCCTTAACCGATGATTATGTTTACGGCGGCGATTTATTAACCACTCTGGCAATGACCGAAAACCTGATGGGCGCCAAGTTCTGCTCCAGCAGTCTCCTCGGAACCCCCCTGCCGGCCCATCGGTTTGACCGCATTAAGAAAGTTACCGGTGTTGCACTTGATACAATTGATGCGGGTAACGGAATGAGCCAATTGAAAATCTCAAATATGGGCACCTTCTTCGGTAATTTCTGCGGAATAGAGGTCGGTAACGATAACCATCTGGTTTATCTGGATAGCATCACTCGCACTGCCCTGGAAACCGGCTCTAATTTCTTCCTTAACCCCAGTTGGGCGACGATTACTTCCGCCCTGTATTATACCCGCAATATCCCGAATATTTCGTTCAAGATATCCTGCTTTCTGGGACTCCATAACCTGATCCAATTCCGGGTATTGCTGAATATTATCAAAGAATTCAAACGAAAAGACGGCACCAGCCCGATTCGGGAAATCAATCTCGGTAATGCGATTAATGCGGAAAAATTTATCGCTTGCCATGACCTCCTAAAAACATTCGGGCTTAAAGGTATTTCTTTAACGGCCCATATCTGCATCAATCAGGATTTAGGTTGTAAAAATTTCAACTGGTTTGACAACGCCCTGGAAGTTCTGGAGCAAGGTTATAATCTGACGCTGAAATACGAGAGCGACGGTGAAGGCCAGCCGGATGATACGATTATGTCCTATTTCCTGCCCAAGGAAGACCGGGAATCAAAGTCAGAAGTACTGGGTGATGTCCTCTATAAGAAGGTTCTTAAGTGCGACGAAGACTCCAAGAAACTCCTGAAGATGGGGTATGAGGTAAAGTTTGCGGAAATCTCAGAGAAATAAGTAAACACCGTTTAAATTAGCCGGCGACCGTGAAGAAACACAATCTAAGATTATTGACGGTGTGTTTCTGAAGGTCCACGACGCCGAACCGGAATACGACGTAACCACTAAACCCAGAAAAAAAACTTGTAACGACCTATCATAAAGAGAGGACTGACTATGACAGAACAACGAAAAGAAAAAATAACGATACCAACACTCTATGCAATGAAGGCAAAGGGCGAACCGATTTCCTGGCTGACTGCCTATGACTTCCCGATTGCCCAGTTGGAAGAACAAGCCGGGATTGAAATGATTCTGGTCGGCGATTCGGCCAGCATGGTCGTCCACGGCAACGAGTCCACCCTACCAATCACGATGGACATAATGATTGCCCACGCCAAAGCAGTTCGTAAAGGCGCACCAACATCATTTGTCATCGGCGATATGCCATTTATGTCGTACCACGCCAGTGCGGAAGATGCCGTGCGTAACGCCGGACGGTTTATGAAAGAGGCCGGTTGTGATGCCATCAAATTAGAAGGCGGCGTGCGGATTGCGGATAAGGTCAAGGCAATTGTGGATGCCGGTATTCCGGTGATGGGTCATATCGGTTTAACGCCTCAATCCAGCGCGATGTTAGGCGGATTTAAGGTGCAGGGTAAGGATGCCGAATCAGCCCGTAAAATGATAGAAGACGCTAAGGCATTGGAAAAAGCCGGTGTCTTCGGAATGCTCCTGGAATGTGTCCCGACTAAAGTGACTCAGATTATCAAGCAAAGTGTCTCCGTTCTGATATTTGGTATTGGCGCAGGTCCGGGCTGTGACGGCCAGATTCTGATTATTCATGATATTCTGGGTTTATATCCATGCTTCACGCCCAAGTTTGTCCGGCAGTATGCCAATCTTAGTCCGGTTATCCTTGATGCCCTGAAGAAATATAAGGATGAGGTTCGCACCAAAAAGTTCCCGGCAAAAGAACACGAGTTCGCCATAAAGGAAGAGGAATTAAAGAAATTAGAGGAAGTGCTAAAGCGCGGCTAAAGGTTAATAATAGGCACGAATTCTATTAGTGCTGATATTTTTAGCACAGATAGAATCTGTGCCTACAATTCAGGAATACACCCCGGATAGACCTGAAAAAAATTTGCATCTATTTCAAGATTTTCCCGCAGATTTTGCTACCACCATCGTCTAATATTACGGACAGAATGAACCTTTTCCTGATTTTGCGTTTATATAATGACTGAACTCTTGCGAAAACAGGGAACAGACGCCCCCAAAGGTGTCATTCCTGCGAAAGCAGGAATCCAGCCCCCCTGTGATTACTGGATTCCCGCCGGAGTTTATCCCGCTGGATTCCGTGTCAAGCACGGAATGACACATTCGCTACGCTCAGTGTAAACAAGCGGGGCGGGAATGACAGAGGGGCGTTTCGCAAAAGTTTAGTAATGAGACTGTTGAAAAACGTCCCCCGAAATAATTATAAATTTCGGGAATAAAATAGACGTAGGAAAGGTACCTATAGAGAAAATCAAGTATTTATTTCTTAAGATTGAGATAACCTTGCCTACTCCCTTTTTGCGGCAAACCGGGTAATCGAGAATAACAGATGCCGGTTAGGCTAAGGGTTGACATTATATTTTTAATATGTTAGAGTAAAACCGATTATGAAACACTCTTCTCTACTCAGATTAAGTGGATTAATACTTTTTATTCTCGGTTTATTTCCCGCCACCCTCATTTCTGAAGAAACAAACCTTAGCCTAACCGGTTATACCGTTACCAAATCTTCTTATAATATCAATGTAAAAGATAACCTGACTGAAGCAGCCGCTTCGTTTTCTTTAGATATATCCGTCCATAATGACCAGTGGTGCGAAATTAGGATTGCTTCGCTTCACTATCAAGTTTCTCTTTCCAAATTACCAGCCGAGACCATTCTTACTAAAGATAACCGATACCACAAACTAATCTTCCGGAAAGCGGGACAATACCGTTTAGAGGGAGCAATATCACTTGCAGTCAACCAGGAAGATATTCTTCATAAATTAACAATTCCAATCGTGCCGGCCACTTTTTCATCAGTTGAAGTAGCTATCCCGAACACTAATCTGGGAATTATTATCCAGCCGGATTCGTCTTACGAGAAAAAGGAAAAAGGGAAATCGACCTTGATTACTTTCAGTCTCCCGCTCACCGATGAAACAACCGTTATCTGGGGCCCTAAAGAGGCAATTGAGCAACGTTCAAAAGAAGTTTCAGTCAACACCACTTCGGATTCAACCATAGAAAAGGGATTATTAACCACAGTGTCATCTTTAGAATTCAGCATCGCCAATCAATCGCTCAAAAACTTTTCGCTTCTCCTCCCCGAAAAGACCACTCTTCTGGAAGTAAAAGGCAGAAACCTTGACCGCTGGTTTATCGAAAAGATGCCGGAGGGCAAGATCCTTAATGTCTTCCTGCAGAAAAGCATATCTGAAGGAGTTTACTCTTTCCAAATTATCTCTGAGACACCATTAGAATTTGATAAACCGTTTCAGATGCAGCCGTTCCGGCTGTTGAATATTCCGAAACAGAGCGGGATCCTATTATTTACCATTGTTAAAGACCTCAATTTAACCATTGAAAAAACTAAAGATTTGCAACAAATAGACACTAAATCAAGTCCTCGTCCGGCCGGGATCGGCTACCGTTGGGAAAATCAATCAGCCGAGTTAGTTTTCTCCGTCTCCAGAAAAGAACCGCGGCTCGATGCCCAGGTAGAAATGATTCATATCCTGAAGTCATATTTTATCACTACTTATGTTAAAAGTATCTGGGATATTAAGAATATCGGAGTTGATGCCTTAACCCTGTCGATACCGGAAAAGTTCTCGGTCATTTCGGTTGCCGGCCAGGAAGTTAGGACTTATCATTTCAATGATCGGCAGTTGAAGATATTCCTGAAAAAACCGGTCCTGGGCAAAGTAAATTTCCTGGTCGAGTTGCAAAGACCATATCAACCGGACGAGACGCTTATTCTCCAGCCAATCGTCCCGGATGAAGCGGTTGGATTTGAAAGCGCCGTCGCCATCAAACCGGATAACCTGGAAACCAAAATAGTATCGGTCCGGGAGATAAACCAGATATCGCCGAAGCAATTACCGGATTGGTTTAAAAACCACTCCCCGGCTTTTGCTTTCCAGTCAAAACAGGATAACTGGCAGATAGAAGTTAAGAGCGAGATATTAAAACCGGAAATCAGCGCCGCGGTTTATGAATATCTGCATCTTTCCGAGAATATCCTGAACCGGGAAATGCATCTTAAACTTTCGGTTAAAAAAACGCCGCTTTTCAGTCTTGACCTTTCGGTTCCGGATGATTTTACTCCGACTGAAGTTAATTCATCCGACCTTAAAGGATGGGCTTATGATGACCGTTCACATCTGTTGAAACTTACCTTTCCAGATGGGATAAAAGATGAGCATCATCTAAAAATCACTCTTAACAAAAAGATAGAAGAACAGAGTAAATTAACTATCTCATCATTCCGCTTTATTACTCCCGCCAAAGCGGTTGCTACCTATGTTATGTTCTCAGCCGCTCAAAGCATCATTCTTAAACTAACCGAACCGATTGATAATATCAGCGAAATAAGTGTCAGTAAATTACCTCCGGAAATAACGCTTAACCGCTCCGCTCTAAAAATGACATTATCTAGTTTTAGCCCGCAATGGTCGTTTAATCTTCTGACGACGCTTGAGCCCACCCGGCTGACCGCGAAAATTTCCTCCGCCCTGACGGTTCGGCCGGGTCAAATGAAAGTTTTTAATCTGGTTAATTATTCTGTTCAAGGAAACCGTGAAACAAATCGTTTTCTGGTAAAACTACCGCCCGGCGCGATCAACCCGGAAATCCAGGGTGAAGACATCAAAAACTTGGAGTCAAAAGGAGATGTCTGGGAAATTAAACTACGCCGAAAGGTCAGTTCCTATCGCCTGAGCGTGATTTATGAAAAAGTGGAACCGGAATTTTCACCCCTTGAACTTATAGATACACTTCTGGAAAGCGGAACGCTGATTATCGCCCCCGGTAATCCGCGCGATGAAGTAACAATTGGGGAAAAAGAAAACCTGCAGGTCAGCAACACCACTGAAATAAAAATATTACCGGACCTCTTAGCCGGGTTATCCGCTCCGCCGGTCGCTTTTATTACTTATACTTCGGAAAAAGCCCGTCTTAAATTAAGCGTCAAAACCCACGAACTTAATCAAACGCTTCAAGCCAAAATATTAGATAGCCACCTCTATTCCCGCCTGCACGATAACGGGGAACTGATTACCTATTTCCAGATGGAGATAGAAAATAAAGGGAAACAGAATCTGACCATGCGACTGCCCCGGGAAACTATCTTCTGGGGCGCGTACCTCAATAACAAACCGGTTAAACCAACCAGTAAAGATACGGGCGAAATGCTTATCCCCCTGATGCCTGAACAGAAAACAGACGGTCAGTTACTCTCTTTACTGGTCATTTATATCCAGGATATCAAGAAATTAGGCAAGACCAACAATATTTCACTTACGATGCCCGCCACCGACCTCTCCATTAATAATGCGGTCTGGCACCTGTTCTTACCAAGCGGTCATTATCTGACAAGTAATAGCGGGAATATGGAACTGGTCTTGAAAGACCCGGATTTGGTCTATCCCAGTCTAGTCAAGATTATTTCCAGAAGTATCATCTCCTTTATCAAAAAGGTATGGTTGGCCATCCCGCCGGTAGTTAAAGACGTAGTTTTTTATATTCTGATTACCTTGATAATGATTAGCGGCTTACTTTTTATCATCAAGATTATCCAGTCTATGATGACTCGTTTAAATTTCAAAGTTAAACAAACATTGAAATGGGCTACGGCCGGCGTGGTAACGACTATCTTCTTCCTGGGATTATTGAGCATGTTGATGCCGTCGCTGCAAAGTAGGAAGATAGCGAGGGAATCTTTTTCTGGAAGCGTAAGATCTCAGTGGGCACCGTCCCCTGTCTCTGAGGTGGACAAATCTCGGACGGAACTCCCCTATTTACAAAAAGATATGGGACTAAATGACGTAATTACAGCCGAACCGGTTTGGGAAGACGCCAAGCCATCCGATCATAATGAATCGGCGGCCAATGAACTTTCTCTGGGTAATATCGCAAAAAAAGAATCAGAACTGTATGGCCGGGCCCAGAGCCAGTTACGCCGACAGAATAAATTAGATGAATTAAAAAAGATGGAAAAGCAGGTGGAGAGTTATGACCAGGCCGGCATCAGAGGCAGAAAAGATTCAGACGATCGGAAGGGAGGGTATCTTTACCAAGAAGAAATGTTCCCTACGCTGCAAAATAGTCCTATTCTGTCCGAACCACTCTCAGCGTCAAAACCTTCTGCCCCATCCGGAGAGAAAACCCCTGACACTATTAGGGTTGAGAACGAAGGTAACGCGGAAAACAGGTTTGTTACAGGAATACAAACTTTCGGTTCCGGTGGCGGTGGGCAGATAACATCCGCCTATGACAGTTCTACGTTACAACTAAAAACCCCTGACCTGCCGCAGGTGTTTTCCAAAACCAAGCAAGGCAGAACCAAAGGGGCTTTAGCCATCCCGGTCTCTTTACCGCTTCATCAGACCGATTACTATAGATTTCAATCCACCTATTTAGGCGAGACCGTGGCAAATGTCTCGGTCAACACCTTTTCCGGAAGTATGATATTATTCTTACAATTAATTGTCTGTTTAGCCATAAGCATATTTGTTTCATTCTTGATTTATCGTTACAATCCGTTAAGTGCGATAATCGGATTGGCCGGACTAACTGTTTTATCATTTATCGTCCCGACACTCGTGTCGGGATTAGCCGATGAATTTTTCCGCACGGCTGGCTGGTTTAGTCTGGTTTTGCTTGTCTTAATTGCACTACTATTAAGACGAAAGATTGCACACCGGACCAGTTATTATTGAGAGTAACATAGTTAATGTCCTTCTTCGTTCGTCATTCCTGCGGAAGCAGGAATCCAGACGGCCTGTAATTACTGGATTCCCGCCTGCGCGGGAATGACCCCATAGGGGGACCGATTAGGACATTAATAAGGTAAGTATCAATAGTTATAAGTTAATTATTAGAAAGGAGCACTATTATGAAACGGAATCTGAAGAAATTGGTAATGAGCATCGGGTTAGCAGTTTTACTGGCGGCCGGAAATTTAATCGGCCCAGCCTCGCTTTGCTTCGGCGAGGCGGGCGAAGACAAACCGCCTTCTCCACCACCTCCGGCGGATTATGTTATTTCCAATATGGAAACAACCGGCTCGGTTTCCGGAGACCTGGGACAGTTTAAGACGACTGTTTCTTTTACCGTCTTACAGGACGGGTGGCGGACTATTCCGTCTTTCCCTTTATCCGCCTCGCTCACT
>CAKKQI010000509.1 GCA_919901895.1 Candidatus Brocadiaceae bacterium
TTAACGCGGACTACTTTACATCCCGAGACATCAACAATCTGCTTATCAAGAAAATTTTCTTTGATGTGAATATCACTACCATTACCAGATGGTGGGCCGGCCGGATTAAGGATATTATTTTTGGTTTGTAATATTTTTACCGGCAGGTCAAAAGAAAGAATATCAGGCCAGTTAATATCAACAGAGCCCCTCCACCAGGAACGCTTGACGACCAGACGATTTATTTCCGGATAAACTTCCTTGGGTGTGGCAATAACTTCCGAAACGCGTCCGATAGTTTTTCCGGTTGAAGAATCAATTACTTTTCTTCCGAGTAAATCAGTTAAAAATAAAAAATGTTTCGTTTCCTGCATCGGCTTTAATTATTTTATTTTGAATTTCAATAATTTCCGCGGTTCCTTTCCCGGCCAAATCAAGGAAAGTATTCAATTCCGGCCTGGTAAAGGATATTTTTTCTGCCGTCCCCTGTATTTCTACTAATTTATTATCAGCCGTGACCGCCACATTAAAATCAACTTCTGCGTGAGAGTCTTCCTGGTAATTTAAATCAAGCAATAGTTGTCCGTTTATTTTACCGACGCTCACTGCCGCGACATTTGTTTTGATCGGATTTTTTATAAGAAGCCCGTCCCGGCTCATTTTTTTTACGGCATCAGAGAGGGCCAGCCAGGCGCCGTTAATCGCGGCGCTGCGCGTGCCGCCATCGGCCTGAAGAACCTCGCAATCCAACCAGATGGTTTTCTCGCCCAACAATTCCAGATCAACCACCGAGCGCAGGACTCGGCCCACCAAGCGTTGAATTTCATAGATACGCCCATCGGCCCGGCCGGTGCGTTCCGAACGGATTTTACGTTCTTTGGTCGCCCCGGGAATCATCGCGTATTCGGCCGTGACCCAACCGCGCCCGGAATTAGCCATAAAAGCAGGTACTTTGAAATCAAGAGAAGCCGTGCAGAGTACTTTGGTATTACCCATTTCAAATAAGACCGAACTTAAAGCCGAAGAAATAAAATTTTTCGTAATTTTAATCGGTCTCAATTGGTCCGGTTTTCTATTATCAAGTCTCACTAGTAATAACTCCCGTAATTATTTAGCCGCCTGAGAATTCAAACTGGCGGGGATAATCCGCTCCGCCTAAGGCGGAAGGCGGACCGCCGCTACATCAGCCTATCTGCCGGGGGGATTATTTTTGCAACAAATTGTTATAATAACCTTTATAAACCTATTCTTCTTGTTCTTCATCCTGAGACTTATCATCTTGCCCCGATTTTATTATGGCTTGCTCTTTTTCAATTAATTTGAAAATAGTAAACTGCTTTTCAATGGAATCATCCAGAAAGAAGGTTAAATTCGGCAGAAATCTTAATTTCAACCTGGGCCCGATAATTTTTTGAATATATCCGCTGGCCCGGTTTAAGCAATCAATGGATTGTTTTTGATTGGTTTGGCCGGCGAAAACGGAAATATATACGCGGGCTGATTTTAAATCACTGGCCGGTTTTACTTTGGTCACCGTAACAAATCCAATCCGGGGGTCTTCCAACTCATAAAGAATTATCTGGCTTAATTCTCTCTGCAATTGCCGGGAAATTCTTTCGATCCTTTTGCTGGCCGACATAAAATTATTCGCTAGGTTGAACTTGTCGTCGTTTCAAAATTTCGGGCTTTCTTTTCAATACTATAAGATTCAATCTGGTCCCCGACCCGAATATTGTCAAAATTATTGAGTTTTATGCCGCATTCAAATCCTTCGGTTACTTCACGGACATCATCTTTAAATCTTTTAAGCGATTCAATTTTTCCTTCAAAAATAATCTGGTTTTCTCTCTTAACCCTGACCTGGTCGGAACGGGCCACTTTACCGTCGGTCATCATACAGCCGGCAATTATTCCCGTTCGTGATATTTTAAAAATATTTCTTACGGTCAGATGCCCGTTAATAACTTCTATTTTTTCCGGTTCCAGCAGTCCTTCCAGGGCGAGTTTTATATCATCGGATAGCTGATAAATAATATCGTAAAGTTTTATTTCAATCCGGCGTTCCTGAGCGATTTGCCTGGCGCGTTCTTCCGCGCTGACATGGAAACCGACAATAATGGCATCGGAAGCATCGGCCAGAAGAATATCCGACTCGGTGATTTGGCCCACCCCGGTGTGAATAATTTTTAATTTAACTTTTTCAGCGCCAATAATAGTATTTAACAGATTCCGAATTACTTCAAGCGAACCTTTAACATCGGTTTTAATAATTATTTTAAGTTCTTTTAATTTATCGGTCTGAATCCGGGAATAAAGAGTCTCCAGGGAAATATGAGGTGTTATTTCTGTTAAGCCCGTTTTATGTTTAGCCGAATAGTTTTCCGCTATTTCTTTGGCTGTCTGAATATCATCCACCACGTAAAAGCGTTCCCCTGCTTCAGGCACTTCAGAAAGGCCGGTAATTCCAACCGGTGAAGAGGGGAAACCGGCGATGGAACTCTGCAGGTAACTGTTAAACATAGACCGGACTTTACCAAAAGCCCGCCCGCAAGTAATTACGTCGCCGACTCGTAATGTTCCGTTCTGGACCAGGACGGTAGCCCAAACTCCCTGACCGCCGGTTAATTTTGCCTCCAGAACCGTTCCATACGCCTTTTGTTCCGGATTAGCTTTTAGTTCCAATATTTCTGCCTGCAACGCCAACATTTCCAGAAGATTATTAATTCCCTGTCCGGTTAAAGCGGAAACTTCGGCAAAGATAGTTTTCCCGCCCCATTCTTCGGGAATCAGTTCCAGGCTTGACAATTGCTGTTTGACTTTCATCAGATTTACCCCGGGCTTGTCAACTTTATTAATCGCAGCGACAATCGGCACCTTGGCCGCCCGGGCATGGTTAATGGCTTCTTCAGTTTGCGGCATAACTCCATCATCAGCGGCAACTACTAAAACAACAATATCGGTCACATTAGCGCCCCGGGCGCGCATCGCGGTAAAAGACCGGTGCCCCGGCGTATCAAGAAAAACTATTTTTTTATTATTGACCATTACTTCATAAGCGCCGATATGCTGGGTAATCTGGCCGGCTTCGGTTGCCGCAATATTAGCCGACCTAATTTTATCAAGTAAAGATGTTTTCCCATGGTCCACATGCCCCATCAATGTAACAATCGGCGCCCGGGGTTGATTATTGACCGACTTCTCTTCCGCTTCTTTAATAAGTTTAGAAAGTAAATCGGGCACCGGTTCTAATTCAATTTCATAATTAAATTCCAGGCCAATCAGAATCAAAGCCTCTTCATTTAAGCGTTCATTAATGGTCAGCATCACGTTATGGTCCATTAATTTTTTTATAATCTGATTGGCTTTTATTCCTAATTTTTCCGAAATATCCTTAACGGTAACCGGCGGAACCAGTTTGATTTTACGGTCAGCCGTTTTTATTTTTTTAGGCATCGTCATAACCGGCGGGGAAATAGCAGCCGAAGAACCGGCGGACGGTTTTACGAACGGGAAGTGCAGCGGCGGATGAGTTTCTTTCTTGAAAAAAGTTTTCCTGATAATTTTCCCGTGCTTATGTTCTTTATCAGAAACATCCTGCGTACTGCAATGTTCAATTTCAGAAGGCCGTAAGGCCCTGATTTCTTTCTCTATTTTAGCGGATTTATCAATGAGCGGAATGGTGACTGGTTCCGGAGGCGGCTCCTTATCAGGAACTGTTTTTTCTTCTTTTATTTTCTTTTTATGTTCCGGTTCAGGCGGTTTAGTTGATTTAGGGGCCGGTTCCCTTGTTTTGGCCGGCGGCGCCACAGGCTTTGTTTTTAAACTGGCCCGCAGCAAAGCAACCACATTATCTTCTAAAGCGCTCAGGCTGTTTTTAATGGTAATTTGCCGGTCCTTGGCCCGGGCCATCAGTTCTTTGGGAGTTAGTCCCAATTCCTTGGCTAATTGATGAACACGTATTTTCATAACTGGTCGTAGGCCTGCCTGACGGTCGGCCGGTTTACTAAACTATAAATATTCTATTTTATTCAGATGTTAACTTTGCCGGTTCGTCGGCTTTTCCTTCCGTTTCGTTTTTTAAATCCTGGTTTGAAGCCGGTGATTTTTCGGATGAATTATTTTCGGCTTCTTCCGATTCGATTGAAGCAACATCAATTTCCCATTTGGTCAATTTTGAAGCCAAACGAATATTTTGTCCTTTTTTCCCAATCGCCAGAGACATCTGGTCTGATCTGACAAAAACCTTGGCCCGTTTAGTAGATTCATCAATTTCCACGGCTTCTACTTCAACCGGTTTCATCGCATTCTTTATTAAGGTGGGCAGGTCGTCATTCCATTGAATAATATCAATCTTTTCGCCGTTAAGTTCTTCCACAATATTTTTGATCCGTGCGCCGCGCACGCCGACACAGGCGCCGGTGGCATCAACTTTAGGATTACTGGAAGCTACGGCAATTTTTGTCCGGACTCCGCCTTCCCGGACAATGTCCTTAATCTCAACTGTTTTATCAGCTATTTCCGGTATTTCCCGCTCAAAAAGACGACGGACAAAATCAGGATGCATCCGGGAAAGAGTGATTTTTACTTTCGCACCCTGTTTTTTAACACTAATCACCAGGGCTTTAATCCGCTCGCCGATCCGGTAAGATTCTCCCGGAACCTGTTCCGTCTTGGGCAGAACGGCTTCTATTTTACTAACCGTAACAATAATATTACCATGCTCAAAACGCAAAACGCTTCCGGTGAGGATTTCCTTAGTTTTAGTTTCCATATCGGTAAAGATGACATCGCCTTCGGCATCTTTAATTTTTTGAATAATCGCCTGTTTGGCGGTCTGGGCGGTAATCCGCCCGAGAACGGTTGGATCAATCGGTCCGGATTCACTCCGGGCCGCAATCTTTCCGGTGGTCCGGTCTATCTTAATTTCCGGGATTTCATCCATCTCAAAATGCTTACGAACGGCACTGGCTAAAGCGGTTTCAATTCCTTCAAAAATAACCTCTTTATCAATGCGCTTATCGCGATGGATACTGTCAATTAAACGTAAAAGTTCACCGTTCATCTTTCAGTCCTCTCGTGATATCCCGGACAAAATAAAAAGTGGGGAGCCCCACTTTTAGTAATCAACTTTGTTGTAAAAAATAAGTATATCTTAAAATAATAATGTTGTCAAGCAGAATACGGTATTTTTAAATAAAAAAATAGTAAAACTTGACAAGAATAACTACTAAGGTATTATTAGTTTAATGAAAACTATTGAAAAGCATCTCAAAAAATTATCTTTTCTTTTACGGCTGGCCCGGGGGATTAACACCGCCGGAATCGGATTAGCCGCCGGTTTCCTCGCCGGGGCCCTTTCTCTGGCCATCAACAAATTCACCGATCTTCCCAACATCGGTCTTATTATTATCCTGGAATTTATCATCGCTGT